>DAINCG010000027.1:17806-19698 GCA_036732525.1 Pseudomonadota bacterium
GACCGTGCGCACGTCGACCATCGGCACGTGGATCGGCATCGCGTACTCGACCTCGATCTCGGACGAGACCGCGGGTTCGGCGCCACGGATCAGCGCGACGTCCGTCGACGTGCCGCCCATGTCGTATGTGATCAGGTTCGGCATGCCGGCGCGCCGGCCGATCGTCGCGGCCGCGATGACGCCCGACGCCGGCCCCGACATCACCGTCTTTGCGGCCTCCCGGGAAACTTGGCGGGCGGAGACCATGCCGCCATTGCCGTTCATCACCAGCACGTCGCCCCGGTAGCCGCCGGCGGCCAGTTCTTGCGTCAACCGGCCAATATAGCGTTCCAGCAGCGGCTGGACGGACGCGTTGACGGCGGCGGTGACGCCGCGCTCGTACTCCCGGCTCTCCGCGAGCAGTTCATGGCCGACGGTGACGAAGGCGTTCGGCCAGATCGCGCGGACGATCTCGCCGGCGCGGACTTCATGGGCGGGATTGGCGTAGGCGTGCAGGAAGTGGATGACGACGGCCTCGCAGCCAAGCTCCAGCAAGCGGCGGGCGGCGGCCGCGACGCCCGCCTCGTCCAGCGGAGTCACGACGGCGCCGGCGGCGTCCATGCGTTCCGTCACTTCAAGGCGGAGGTCTCGGGGGATGATCGGGCGGAAGCTGCCCTTCATGCCGTAGGGCTGTGGCCTTGTCCGGCGGCCGAGCTCCAGCACGTCGCGGAAGCCCAATGTGGTGATGAGGCCGGTCCGAGCGAGCTTCCGTTCCAGGACGGCGTTGGTCGTCGTCGTCGTGCCGTGCACGATCAGTTCGGCGCGCGCGAGGTCGGCGCCGCCCGCCTTGAGCGCCGCGAGCACGCCCTCTGCCTGATTGTCCGGCGTCGTCGCCGCCTTGGCGAGCCGCACGGCGCCGGTCCGCGGCTCGATCAGCACCATGTCCGTGAACGTGCCGCCGACATCGACGCCGATCACGTCGCCGGCCTCCGGGCTGTCTGTCGCCATGCCGCGCGCTCTCCGCTTAGGGAGATTCATTTGTACACGAACAAAGCGGCGGCCGCTATTTCTCGGTTTCCTGCTGGGTCAGCTTGCCGAGCAGCGCCACGAAGGTCCGCCGCTCGGACGGACTGAGCGGGGCGAGCGTCGCATCGGTGATCGACAAGGCGTCGGACGCGCGGGCCCGGTAGAGCGACTTGCCGGCGCTGGTCAGTTCGACGATCAGCCGGCGCTGGTCCGCCGGGTCCTGCCGCGTCGCCACAAGGCCCTTCCGCACCAGCCGGTCGATGACGCCTTTCATGGTGGCGCTGTCCATCGCCGTCTGTCGGCCGAGGTCGCTCTGCGACGACGGGCCGAGCTCCGCGAGCTTGGCGCAGGCGGCGAATTGCATCGGCGTCAGATCGTCGATCCGTTGCGCGAAGATGGAGATGTGCCGCTGATTGGCCTGCCGCAGCATGAACCCAACCTGATCGTCCAGGCGATAGCCTGTTTCCGGTTCTGACTTACCTGTCATCGCCGCCCCCAACGATTCCTGTGACCGCAAGCTTACCAACACGCGAAGTTATTGACACTATGCGTCTAGTTCGACAGTTTCGTTTGTATACCAATGAATATCGGGCGGGCAAAGGCGCGTGACCTACCACCGGCCAGAAGGATTGGATGAAGCGCTGGCGATCGCGGCCGGAGGCGCCGCCGTCGTCGCCGGCTGCACGGACCTTTTCCCGGCGACGGAGACCCAAAGGCTCGGCGGCGAAGGCCGAGCGCTGCTCGACGTGACGGGGGTCGGCGCGCTCGCTGGCATTGCGGCAACGGCGGCCGGCGTCCGCATCGGGGCGGCGACGCGCTGGTCCGATATCCGCGATGCGGCGCTGCCGCCGGCGTTCGACGCCCTCCGCCAGGCGGCGCGGGAAGTC
>DAINCG010000028.1:0-6741 GCA_036732525.1 Pseudomonadota bacterium
GGCCGCTCGACCTCTATGAACGGCCGGAGACGGCGTTCGTCGCGGGCTTTATCGGCTCGCCGGCGATGAATTTCCTGGAGGCGACATTTGAAGCCGCGGAATCGGGCATGGTCTGTCGGCTGGAACAGAATGTCGAGGTCGAATTGACCGGCCGGCGCCCGTCGCAGGCGGCCGGCGCCGGGTCGCTCGGCCTTCGGCCCGAACATGTCCGGTTCGCCGAGACCGGCCTCAAGGCCGAGGTGGAGTTCGTCGAGAACATCGGCGAAGCCTGCCTGCTGCATCTCGCGACCGAGGCCGGCGTCCGCGTAATCGCCAGACGGCCGGACGACGCGGGCGCGCGTGTCGGCGACGTCGTGAGGATCGCGCTCGACCCCGAATATTGCCACGCCTTCGACGCTGACGGCCGTGCGCTGCCGCGCGGCCGCTGACGGCGCCGCCGATCAGAACGCCGGTTCGATGCCCCAGATGTCCCGCGCATAGCCGCGGATCGTGTGGTCGGACGAGAACCGACCCATGCTGGCAGTGTTGATCACGGCCATGCGCCGCCACTCCGCCCAATCGCCCCAGGCCCGGTCGACGTCCCGCTGTGCGGCGTAATAGGCGTCGAAATCGGCGGCGACCATGTACCAGTCGTGCTGGCGGAGGTCGTCTGCGATCTCGGCGAAGCGGTTCGGGTCGTCCGGCGAGAAGACGCCCTTCGCGATCTGATCGACGACTTCCGAGAGCGCGGGCGAGGCTTCGATCGCGGCCTGGGGCGTATAGCCCTCGCTGAGGGCGGCTGCGACCTCCTCGGCCGTCAGGCCGAAGATGAAGATGTTGTCTTGGCCGACCGCCTCCCGGATCTCGACATTGGCGCCGTCGAGCGTGCCGATGGTGAGCGCGCCGTTCATGGCGAATTTCATGTTGCCGGTGCCGGAAGCTTCCATGCCGGCGGTCGAGATCTGCTCCGACAGGTCCGCCGCCGGTATCAGCTTTTCCGCGAGCGAAACGTTGTAGTTGGGCAGGAAGTGGACCTTCAGCCGATCGCGCATCAGCGGGTCGGAATTGATCGTGCCGGCGATATCGTTGATCAACTTGATGATCAGCTTGGCGCGGCCGTAGCCCGGCGCCGCCTTGCCGCCGAAGATCTTTACCCGCGGCGCCCAATCGGCGTCGGGATCGCGACGGATCGCATTCCAGAGCGCGGCGGCCTCCAGCGCATTCATGAGCTGGCGCTTGTACTCGTGGATGCGCTTGATCTGGATGTCGAAGATCGCCGCCGGGTCGACGCGGATGCCGCCGGCGTCGGCCAGATAGTCGGCAAGCCGGTCCTTGTTCGCGCGCTTCACCGCCGCGAAGCGGTCGCGGAACTGGCTGTCTTCCGCATGGGGGACCAGACCCTCCAGCGCCGACAGGTCGGTGATCCAGGCGTCGCCGACGGTCTCGGTGATCAAGTCGCGCAGGCCCGGATTGCAGGTATAGAGCCAACGGCGTTGGGTCACGCCGTTGGTCTGGTTGACGATCCGGTCCGGGTGTAGCGCCTGGAAGTCGCTGAACACCGTTTCCCGCATCAGCCCGGTATGCAGCGCCGAAACGCCGTTGACCCGGTTGGAGCCGATGAAGGCGAGGTTGCCCATGCGGATTTCGCCATGGTCGATGATGCGCGTGCTTGCCGGCCGATCGGGGAAGCGCTTGTAGTGCCGGTCGTCGACCCGGTGAATGATCTGCAGGTGGCGCGGCAGCACGGCGGCCATCAGGTCGTAGGGCCAGCGCTCCAAGGCTTCCGGCATCAGGGTGTGGTTGGTGTAGTTGAGCGTGCGCTGGGTGATGTCGAACGCCGTATCGAACGAAAGGCCGTGGTCGTCGATCAGAATGCGCGCCATTTCCGCGACCGCGATCGCGGGATGGGTGTCGTTCATCTGGATCGCGACCTTCTCCGGCAGCTTGCGGAAGTCGTCGTGATTGCTGCTGAAGCGCCGCAGGAGGTCCTGGATCGAGGCGGCCGTAAAGAAATACTCCTGCTTCAGTCGAAGCTCCCGGCCCCGGTCGGTGTTGTCGTTCGGGTAGAGCACCCGGCTGATCGTTTCCGCCAGGATCGCGGGCTCGGCCGCGCGCACGAAATCGCCCTGGTTGAAGGCGGCGAGGTCGAAGAGGTGTTCGGGCTTGGCCGACCAGAGGCGCAGCGTGTTGGCCCACCGCGCGCGCCAGCCGGGAACGGGCGTGTCGTAGCCCTGTGCGATCACGCTGTCCGCCGGCGTCCAGATGGCGGCGTCGCCGCGCGTCGCGCGCGCCTCGCCGCCGAAGCCGATGGTCTGGCGCGCCTCCCGCCGCTCGAACTCCCAGGGGTGGGACTGGCGGAGCCAGTCCTCCGCGTCCTCGACCTGCCAGCCGTCGCGGAAGCTCTGGCGGAAGAGGCCGTGTTCGTACCGGATGCCATAGCCGTAGGCGGGAACGCCCACCGTCGACATGGAATCGAGAAAGCAGGCGGCGAGGCGCCCCAGGCCGCCATTGCCGAGAGCGGCGTCCGGCTCGTCCGCGACGATCTCGTCGAAGTCCTGCCCAAGCTTCGCCAGCGCGCTCCGGGTTTCCTCGCCGAGCCCCAGATTGGCGACGGCGTCTTCCAGCAGGCGGCCGATCAGGAACTCCATGGACAGGTAGTAGACCCGCTTCCGGTCGGCTCCGTAGACCTTGCGCGTCGTCTCGAACCACGGCGTCACGATCCGGTCCCGGATCGCAGCGGTGAACGCGAAGCGCCAGTCGGAGATCGTCGCCGCCGTCGGATCCTTGCCGACCGTGTAGGTCAGATGCGCCGCGATGGCGTCGCGGAGATCGTCGGCGGTCGCGACGGGGGTAGGGACGTTGATATTCATCGTTCAGTCCAATGCGGATCAGAGCAGGCGGATGCGGCGGCCATAGGCGTCATGTCACGACGTCCGGCCCGGACCGGCCCGTGCGCGCCTTGATTCCGGCGATCTCGTCGACGGCTTTCGCGAGGTCCGCCAGCGCGTCGGCGGGATCGAGGTCGAGCCGACCGTCGCCCGGCTCGTAGCGTTCCAGGTATGCCCTTAGCGTCGCGCCGCTAGTGCCGGTGCCGGAGAGTCGGAGAACGGCGCGGGCGCCTTCGCGGAAGTAGATGCGGAGGCCCTGCCGCGCCGCCTTGTCGCCGGAGACCGGGCAGACATAGTCGAACTCGTCCGCCGCCGCGACGGTGAGGCCGTGCGTCGAGCGGCCGGGAAGCTTGGGGAGAGCCGCGCGCAGGTCGTCGATCAGCTTCTCGGCCGACGCCTTGTCCAAGTCCTCATAGTCGTGGCGGCTGTAGTAGTCGCGGCCGTGGCGCCGCCAGAAATCCTGCATCACCTCACGCACCGAGATGCGCCGCGCGGCCAGGACGTTCAGCCAGAGCAGCACCGCCCAAAGCCCGTCCTTCTCGCGCACGTGGTTGGAGCCCGTGCCGGCGCTTTCCTCGCCGCAGAAGGTGACCGCGCCAGCGTCCAAGAGGGCGCCGAAGAACTTCCAGCCCGTCGGCGTCTCGTGGCCTTCGACGCCGAGCGCCTTGGCGACGCGGCTGGCCGCCCGGCTGGTCGGCATCGACCAGGCGACGCCGGCGAGGCCGTCCGCATAGCCGGGGGCGCAGGTCGCATTGTCGGCAAGCACGGCGATGCTGTCGGACGGCGTCACGTAGATCCCGCGGCCGACGATCATGTTGCGGTCGCCGTCCCCGTCGGAGGCCGCGCCGAAATCCGGCGCGTCTGGACCCATCATCAGGTCCATCAGGTCGCGCGCGTGGACCGGGTTCGGGTCCGGGTGGCCGCGGCCGAAGTCGGGCAGCGGGTCGCCGTTCACGACCGTGCCTTCGGGCGCGCCGAGTTCGTCTTGCAGGATCGCGCGGGCGTAAGGGCCGGTCACCGCATGCATCGCGTCGAAGCGCATGCGGAAGCCGCCCTGGAACAGGTCCCTGATGGCGTCGAAGTCGAACAGCGTACGCATCAGCGCGGCGTATGCCTCGACCGGATCGACGACCTCGACCGTCATCTCGCCGAGCCGCGTCTCGCCGAGCCGGTCGAGATCGACGTCGTCGCTTTCCACGGTCAGGTAGTGGTCGAGCGTACGCGTCCGTTCGTGGATCGCGTCCGTCACCCGTTCGGTCGCGGGACCGCCGTTCGCCATGTTGAACTTGAGGCCGAAGTCCGCGTCCGGTCCGCCGGGGTTGTGGCTGGCGGAGAGGATCAGGCCGCCGTCGGCGCCGCGGGCGCGGATCAGGGCGGAGGCGGCGGGCGTCGCCAGCAGGCCGCGCTGGCCGACGATCATGCGCCTGACGCCGTTCGCGGCCGCCATGCGCAGGATGGTCTGAATCGCCTCATTGTTGAAATAGCGGCCGTCGCCGCCCAGCGCGAGCGTTGCGCCGTCGACGCCGACGGCGTCAAAGATCGCCTGCACGTAGTTCTCGAGATAGGCGGGCTGCATGAAGACGCGGGTCTTCTGGCGGAGGCCTGACGTTCCGGGCTTCTGTCCCTCGATCGGTGCGGTTTCAATTTTCCGTATCGCGCCCAACGGGCTTCTCCTCGACTGCGCCGCGCCCGGCGTCCCGCATGATTCGGCCAATGCGCATGATTATGTCGCTCGCCGCCATCTCTTCTACGGCGATCGGCGCCCGGCGTCGCCAGTTCGGCTCTTCGTCAACCGTGCCGGGGACATTCTGTTGCTCGCGAACGCCGAAAATATCGTCGAGCGAGACAGCGACCATATCGGACGCGGCGCGCGCGAGCAGGATGTGAACCGCATCTCGCAGGCGCTGGTCGAGCGATTCGGGCGGCGCTTCCGCGTCGACGCCCTCAGGCAGCAGCCAGGTCGACGCGAGGAGATGCAGCAACTCCCGTCTGGCTGCGCCCCGCGCCGCCTGCTCGTCCGCGAAGCCGGCGTCGTCGAGGTGACCCAGGCGGCGCCGGATCTCGAGGTCGCGGCCTTCCCACCAGCCGTCCAGCGTCGGCAGGTCATGGGTGCCGAAGGAGGCGAGCGTCCGGCTGCGGTACTCCCAGGTCGGCCGGAAGCCGGCGCCTTCGCGCTCGAACGGCAGAATGGCGCAGCCGTAGAGGCCCGATGCGTCGAGCGTTTCGCGGAGGCCCTCCGGCACCGTTCCAAGGTCCTCGCCGACGACGAGGCAGCCGGCGCGCGCCGCCTCCAGGCGGGTCAGGGCCATCAGCACGTCGATCGGGAAGCGGACATATCCCCCGGGCGCGCCGTTCTCCGGCGCCCAGAAGCTGCGATCGAACCCGATGACATGGTCGATGCGGATGAGGCCGGCATGCGCCATGGTCGATCGCAGCATGTCGCGGAAGGGCGCGTAGCGCTGGCGCTTCAGCCCGATCGGCGAAAACGGCGCGAGATCCCAGCTCTGGCCCTGGCTGTTCAGCAGGTCCGGCGGCGCGCCGAGCGAGGCGCCGACGGCGAATGCGTCTCGGTTCGCCCAGGTCTCGGCCCCGCCGGGGCGCACGCCGACGGCGACGTCGAGATAGAGGCCAAACGCCATGCCCGCCCGCTTGGCCCTGGCCTGCGCGTCGGCCAACTGCTCATCCGCCACCCATTGCCGCCATTCGTGGAAGGCGATTTCGTCGGCGGCGACGGCCATGAAGTCTTTCGCCTCGGGGCTGTCGGGCGAGCGCAATTCGGCGGGCCAGCGCCGCCAGTCCGGCCCGTGGCGGAGCGACAGCGCTTCGTAGACCCATTGCAGCACTTGCGGCGCGCCGCGCTCGGCGCGCCACCGCGCGAAGGCCGCGCTGCGCGCGCCGGAAGATTCGACGAAGGCGCGATAGGCGCTGCGCAGGGCTTCGACCGTCCGTCCGGCAGCGGCATAGTCGACCAAGGTGCCCGCCCGCGCCGCCGCCAATGCGCCGTCCGCGTCCGCGGCCCAGGCCGCCGCGTCCGAGCCCGCGGCGAACTCCGGGATGCGATCGACGGCGATGTGCCGGCTCTCGAACATCGTCCGGCTCGACGGCGAGTAGGGGCTTGCGCCGCCTTCGGCGAGGCCGCGCTGATGCAGCGGATTGACGCCGATGAAGGCGGCCCCGCTCGGCGCGAGCGCCTCGGCGGCGGCGGCCAGGTCTTCATAGTCGCCGACCCCGGCATTGCGGCGCGACTTGAGGCCATAGAGCGCGGCGGTCACCCCCCAGGCCCGATCCCGTCCGGCCTTGGCCCGGATATCGGGCGCTGCCGGCGGGCTGACGATGACCATCGTCTCGCGGCCTTCGGTCAGAAGCGTGTGCACGCCCATCGCCATGCCGGGCAAGCGGTCGCGATCGTCGCTCGCCGGGCCGACTTCTTCACCGGTTTCAAGGATCAGGCGCCAGTCATGCGTCTCGACGGCGCGGGCCTCGCCCGGACTCAGCAACATGACGTCCGGCCCGCTGAAGACGGCGTCGAGCGCCGCCGGGTCCGCAAGCAGGGCCGCCGCGTCGGCCTCGCAGGCGACGGGCGCATGCATCGCGCGGAGAAGGGCGACGGCGGTCTCTGGTCCGCAGACATGCCGGCTGCCGTCAATCTGAAAATACTCCGGCAGGATGCCCGCCTTCCGGGCGATCTCGTCGAGCGCGCTGGTCAAGTGGGCGAGCCCTCCGCCGGCTTCTCCGCAAGAAATACCGTCACCGTCTCGGGCGCGAGGCGCATGCCCTCGGCGGTCATGTCGTCCGTGTCGAGCGCGCGGCGCCATTGGCGGCCGGGCGGCGGCCTGAACGCGACGATCGACAAGCTCGGCCATGCCGGCTCGTT
>DAINCG010000028.1:6763-9401 GCA_036732525.1 Pseudomonadota bacterium
GAGCAGGGCGAGGCCGGACACCTCGGCGGTCGGCCAATCGACCGGCCCGCCGTCGAGGCCGAGCCACTCGACGTCCGGCAGTCCGTCCGCGTCGCGCGTCTCGCCGTGGAGGAAGTTGGCCTGCCGCAGCGCCGGGACGGCGCGGCGCAGCGCTATCAGCCGCTTGGCGAAGTCGAGCAGGCCCGCGTCGCCGTCGGCCCAGTCGATCCAGGAGATTTCATTGTCCTGGCAATAGGCGTTGTTGTTGCCCGCTTGGCTGTCGCCGATCTCGTCCCCGGCGCGCAGCATCGGCGTCCCCTGGGCCAGAAAGACCAGCGCAAGCAGATTGCGTTGTCGGCGGCGGCGTGCGGCGCGGATCGCGGGCGCGTCCGACGGACCTTCGACGCCCATGTTGCCGGAGAGATTGTGGCCGTGCCCGTCGCGGCCGCCTTCGCCGTTGGCGGCATTGTGGCGGCGGGCGTACATGGTGACGTCGGCGAGGGTGAAACCGTCGTGATAGGCGACGGCGTTGACGCTGGACCATGGCCGGCGGCCGTCCCGGTCGAAAGTCCGGGCGGAGCCCAGCAGGGCGTCGCCGATATCCGCGCCCGCGCCCGGCGCCTTCAGCCAGAAGGCGCGGGCGGCGTCCCGGAACCGGTCGTTCCATTCCGCGAACGGCGCGGGGAAGCGGCCAAGCCGGTAACCGTCGGGACCGATGTCCCAGGGTTCGGCGATCAGCTTCAGGTCGCGCAGCGCCGGGTCTTGCAGGATCGTGGCGAGGAAGGCCGAACCGTGGCGGAAGCCGTCCGGCCCCCGCGTCAGCGCCGGCGCCAGGTCGAACCGGAAGCCGTCGACGCCGATCCGCGTCGCCCACCAGCGCAGCGAGTCCATCACCAGCCGCAAGACCATGGGGTGCGCCAGGTCCAGCGTATTGCCGCAGCCAGTCTCGTTCGCATAGCCGCCGGCGCCCTGGGGGTCGCGGCGGTAATAGGCCAGGTTGTCGAGGCCGCGGAAGCAGATGGTCGGGCCGGTCTGGTCGCTTTCGCCGGTGTGGTTGTAGACGACGTCCAGGATGACCTCGATGCCGGCTTCGTGCAGCCGCCGAACCGTCTCCCGCACGCCCTCGATGCCGTTCGGTCCGAGATAGCGCGGCTCCGGCGCGAAGAAGGCGACGCTGTTGTAGCCCCAGTAGTTGACGAGCCCGCGTGCGGCGAGGCGGCGTTCGGTCGTGAAGGCATGGATCGGCAGGAGTTCGAGCGCCGTGACGCCAAGCGCCTTCAGATGCGCGATGACGGCAGGGGCGGCGAGCGCTTCGATCGTGCCGCGCACCGCGGGATCGAGACCCGGCCAAAGCCAGGTCAGGCCCTTGACGTGCGCCTCGTAGATGACGGTCCGCTCCCAGGGCGTACGCGGCCGTTCGCCCGGATCGATTGCCGGCGGATCCGCGCGGAGGATGCACTTCGGGAGGACGTCAGCGCTGTCTCGGGCGTCCGGCAGCTCCGCGTCCGTCGGATCCTCGCCCGCGAGGGGCTCCTGCCACGTAATCGGGCCGGCAAGCGCACGGGCGTATGGGTCGAGCAACAGCTTCGCCGGATTGAAGCGATGGCCGTCCGCCGGCGCATAGGGGCCGTGGGCGCGGAAGCCATATGCCTGGCCGGGCTGAAGGCCCGCCGCGCGCCCGTGCCAGACCGATCCGGTCCGCGCCGGCAGGACCGCCCGGTCTTCGCGGCCTGCCGCATCGAAGAGACAGAGTTCGACCGCCGTCGCGTTTTCGGAGAAGACGGCGACGTTGGCGCCGTCCGCGTCGAGCGTCAGTCCGAGCGGCTCCGGCGCGCCTGCCGTCAGCGTCAGGCCGGCGGCTGGCATGGCGCTGTCTCCAGCATGCTGGCGTAGAGGGCCTTGTAGGCGGCGGCGGAGGTCTCCCAGCCGACCGGCAGCGCCATGGCGTTCGAGACGAGACGCTCCCACGTTCCCGGCGCGCCAAAGAGTTCGGCGGCGAGGCGGAGCGCCGCCGCGAGCGCCTCGGCGGAATCGGGCGCGTGCATGATGCCCGTGGCGACGCCCGCGCGCCGGGCCGCGACGTTGGCGTCGACCACCGTGTCGGCGAGGCCGCCGGTTCGCGCGACGATCGGGACCGCGCCGTAGCGCTGGCCCAAGAGCTGGGTCAGGCCGCAAGGCTCGTAGCGCGACGGAACCAGGATCGCGTCGCCGCCCGCCAGCATCAGCCGGCTGAGCGGCTCGTCGAACGCATTGACGAAGCCGACGCGGCCGGCATGCCGCTTGGCGGCGTCCCGGAAGAGCCGTTCCAGGTCGGGCTCGCCCGTCCCCAGCACCGCGAGCGCGCCGCCGCTTTCCAGCAGTACCGGCAAGACCTCGCCCAGGAGGTCGAGGCCCTTCTGGCGCGTCAGGCGGCTGATGACGATATAGAGCGGCGCGGCGGCATCGACCGTCAGGCCGAACCGTTCCCCCAGCGCCTGTCTGTTCGCCGCTCTGCCGGACATGTCCGCCGCCGAATAGGGTGCAGCGAGCGACGGGTCGCCGGCCGGATCCCAACTCGTCGTGTCGATGCCGTTCAGAATGCCGACGACGTCCCTGGCGCGGCGCCGCAACAGGCCGTCGAGACCCATGCCGAACGCCTCGGTCATCAGTTCGCCGACAT
>DAINCG010000028.1:9420-9953 GCA_036732525.1 Pseudomonadota bacterium
GCGGTCGGCGAGGGCGAGGCCGCCCTTGAGGAAGCCGATCTGTCCCCAATACTCGGCGCCCTCCATGGTGAGCGCCGCCTCGGGCAGGCGAAGCGCGGCCGCCCGATCCATCGGCGCGAGTCCCTGGAAAGCGATGTTATGGATCGTCATCAATGTCGGCGGCGGCGGTCCGGCCCCGGAGCGCAGATAGACCGGCGTCAGACCGGCCTGCCAGTCGTGGGCGTGAACGAGGTCCGGGCGCCAGCTCGCCGCGCCCGACCGGGCCACGGCGGCGGCGACGCGGGCGAAATAGGCGAAGCGCAGATCGTTGTCCGGATAATCGCGGCCGTCGCCCGCCTGATAGGGGCCGCCGGGCCGGTCGTAGAGATCAGGCGCCTCGACCAGGAGCAGCGAAAGCGCGCCGGCATGCCCTTCCAGAACCTGCGCTGGCGCCTCTCCCGCAAGCGGGACGTCGATGCGCCGAACGTCCGTCAGGCGGTCCGCAAGGCCGCTGTAGCCAGGCAGGATCACCCGCATCTCGACGCCGAGCGGCC
>DAINCG010000028.1:9999-12890 GCA_036732525.1 Pseudomonadota bacterium
CCCGCCGGTCTTTACGAGCGGCGCGCATTCTGAGGCGACCGAGAGAATCTTCATGCCTGTCCGTCGGCGATGGCGTCGAGCATCGGCTGGGTGACCAGGGTCACGCCGCCGGAGGTGCGCCGGAAGCGCTTGGCGTCGACCGTGGCGTCCTCGCCGACGACCAGGCCTTCGGGGATTTCCACGCCGCGGTCGAGCACGACGTTTGTCAGCCGGGCGCCCCGGCCGATCCGGCAGTGCGGCAGCGCCACGACACGGTGGAGCATGCTGTAGGAGTGGCAGCGGACGCCCGTGAACAGCAGGCTCGATTCCACGTGGCTGCCGGAAATGATGCAGCCGCCGGAGACGAGCGAGGACAGGGCGACGCCGCGGCGACCATCCAGGTTATGCACGAACTTGGCCGGGGCGGAGAGTTCCGAATAGGTCCAGATCGGCCACTCGTTCGAATGGATGTCGAATTCCGGTTCGATTTCGGCGAGGTCGAGATTGGCGCTCCAGAAGCTGTCGATTGTGCCGACGTCCCGCCAATAGGGCGCCTTCTCGTCGCCCGTCAGAACGCAGGACCGGGAGAGGCTATGCGCCATCGCCTTCGCGTCCCTGACGAGACGCGGAATGATGTCCTTGCCGAAGTCGTGCGAGGATGCGGGATCGGCCTCGTCTTGTCTGAGCACGTCGATCAGGAACGACGTCTCGAAGACATAGATGCCCATGGATGCGAGAGACGTGTCCGGCCGGCCGGGCATGGCCGGCGGATCGGCCGGCTTCTCGACGAAATCGATGATGCGTCCGCTCGCGTCGACCGCCATGACGCCGAAGCCCGACGCTTCCGTGCGGGGAACCTCGACGCAGCCGACGGTGACGTCGGCGCCGGTCTCCACATGCTCCGCCAGCATGATGGAGTAGTCCATCTTGTAGATGTGGTCGCCGGCGAGCACGACGATGTGCTTCGGCTCGTAGCCTTCGATGATGTCGATGTTCTGGAAGACGGCGTCGGCGGTGCCGCGATACCAGTTGCGTTCGTCGACGCGCTGGGACGCCGGCAGAATGTCGAGCCCCTCATTGCGGTCGGTCGAGAGGAAATTCCAGCCGCGCTGCAGGTGCCGGATCAGCGAGTGCGCCTTGTATTGCGTCGCGACGCCGAGCCGGCGAATGCCCGAATTGACCGCATTCGATAGGGCGAAGTCGATGATGCGGGACTTGCCGCCGAAGAAGACGGCCGGTTTGGCCCGGCGGTCGGTCAGCTCGTAGAGGCGGCTGCCGCGCCCGCCGGCGAGGATGAAGGCCATCGCCTCGCGCGCGTGGACATGGGGAGCATGGACGGCTCGGTCGCTCGATCTCGTCTGCATCGCCTAATCCCTCGACGCTTCGTCATACGCGCCGGGTTCCGTCCGCGTCGCCGCCTAGGATGAGCGGCGCGAGAACAGGACTCCCATGCCATCGTGCAGCGTTAGCGGCCCGCCCAGATAGTCCGGACCGATGGTCGGCGTGCGCAGCGCAATCGACCAATTAGACGCCGAATCATCCTGAATGCCAGGGATATTCGCGGCCGCCTCGCTCAGATGGTCGATCTCGTAGACGGCCTTGCCCTCCATGTGGACGATGCCGAACAGCGCCTCGCCGTCAGGGCCATGGCGCAGGAACCGGAAGACGACGCTGCCGTCGGTCGGGCTGACATAATCGAAATAGTCGTTCGGGCCGAAATTATTGCGAAGCCACGGCCGGCTCCGCCGGAACTCGCGGACGTCGAGCATGAAACTGGTCTGATCCTCGCCCAGGTGGTCCAGGTAGCCGCTGACGTTGCAGAAGTCGTGCATGTCGTTCATCCACGCCCGCGCGATCTGCTTCAGCACGTCGACGGAGACCGGTCGGGGGCCCGCGAGCGGCGGCTCGACCCGGTTCAGCAGGTTCGCGATCACGTCGAGGTCGTAGTCGGTCACCTCGACCAGGGCGGGCAGGAACTCCATGAACCGCGCGAGGTCGGCGCGCGTCTCGAAACCAAGCTCTTTCAGTCGACGAAAGCTGGAAGGAAGGGAGTAGTTGTAGTCGTCGACCTGCCAGTTCAGCGAAACCGACTCTTCCGCCACGACCTTCACGCCCCAGCGATCGTCCTGGTTGCGGATGAAACCCCATGAGGCTCGGGCGCAGGCGTTCAGGAAATCCATCGGCACGCCGGGAAACCCGAGATAGGTCAACATCTGCGTGGCCGGATTGTCGTAGGCCTTGTCCAGGATCTCCATCAGCGTGTCGCCGAGGCGGGTGTTGATGTTGAGCTTGGTGGAGACCTGGGTGCCGCGCCTGAGCGTGTCGTGGTTGGCGCAGCCGGAGATCCAGTTCGAACCGTTGTGCAGGATTTCCCGGATGCGCCAGTACTTGTTCAGCCAGAAGCAGTAGAGGAACGGCGTGTTGTGGGCGAAGGACAGCGGGCCCCACTGGAAGACGTCATCGTCCCGCTGCGTCTCGACGACCGAGCGATATGTCGAGGAGAGTTCCCAGTCCTCGTCGGGCCAGGGACGCCCATCCTCGAATATGAACCAGGGCCGGAAGGCGCAACCGGCCACCTCCTGCTCGACGTCCGCCATCTCCTGGAGATACTCGTCGTCGTGGCGGAGGGTCTGTTCGTCCGAGTCCCACCATTTGAAGTCTTGCGCGCCGTCGACGCGCACGCCATCGGCCCCGAAATCGACCTTGCGCCGCTGCATTTCCAGCAGGATCGCGCGCACCGTCGGGTTCCGGTAGTTGATGTTCTGGCCGTACATGTTCGGGCCGGCGAAATAGCTGGGTGAGAGGACGTTCAGGCCCTGGTTGTCGCTGTGGCCGTAGACGACGTCGAGGATCAGCTTGATCGGACGGCCGGGAAAGTTGTGCAGCACGGCTGCGAGGTCGACCAGCTCGTC
>DAINCG010000028.1:12961-15900 GCA_036732525.1 Pseudomonadota bacterium
AGTTTGTCGTGTTCGGCCGGCGGAGCTCCACCGACACTGATCCTGCGGACGTGTCGAGCTCTTCCCAGAACGCCGGGCCGGCCTCGTAAACCGTCGTCGGCTCGACCGGCATGAGCTGGATGGCGTCGTAGCCGAGGAAGATGCGGTCGGCGGGGGTCGGCGTCGCCCCGATGCGTTGGCGTTCGGCGAGATACTCGAAATGCCGCGCCAGGCTGGCGAGCGTCATGCCCTGCGTCGCGGTCGGCGCGTGCACCTGGAGAATGTTCGTGCAGGGCCCGAGCTTGATCGGCCCGTCGCCGGCCGCGCCCTTCAGGCGCGCATAGTAGTCCTTATCCGCCCGCGCCGCCTGCATGCTGTCGACGTCGTAGACCTCCGCCGGCGCGAAGGCGCCGAAGGGCAGGGATGCCGCGAGCGGGTCGAGCAGGTGCTGCCAGGCGCCTTCCTCGTCCCGCCAGGCCAGGCGGTAGAAGCTGCCGATGCGGTCGCGACAGCCCGCGCGCATGCCTTCGAGCGCGACGAAGCAGTATCCCTCGATGCGGTCGACCGGCAGGAGCGTGCGCTCGAAACTGGTCTGCTGCCGGGATACGGCCAGATTGAGCGGTCCCCGATGTTGCAGCGCCTCCAGAAAGACGTCGCCGTCGGGCACCCGGCGTTCCAGCAGTTCGGGCGCCCAGAAACCGATCTCACAGACGTCGTCCCGCATGTGCGCGCCGAGGCAGCGGGCGATGACCCGGGCGGCGTCGAACGCGGTAGGCTGATGTTGCAGCGCCTCGGATGCAAATTCGATCAGCGCTTCAGTGCGTTCGTCGTTGCGTTTGATCATTCGGGGCGACGCTCCAAGTAGATCGCCGAGAGCGGCGGCAGGTCGAGAGCAATAGAGTGGGGCTTGCCGTGGGACGGGATCGCTTCGGCGGCGCGGCCGCCGAGGTTGCCGCGGCCGCTTCCGCCGTATGGTTCCGCGTCGGTGTTCAGGATTTCGGTCCAGAATCCGTCCTCGGGCACGCCGAGGCGCCAGCCCTTGTGCTCAACGCCGGAGAAATTCATCACGGCCAGCACCGGCGGATCGTCCGCGTCGCCGCGTCGGACCCAAGCGAAGACGCTGTCCTGCGCGGCCGCGCCGTCGATCCATTCGAAGCCGTCGGGCTCGGCATCCTGCCTGTGCAGCGCCGGCCGGCTCCGGTAGAGCCCGTTCAGGTCCCGGACTCGCCCCCGGACGCCCGCATGCGCCGGGTCGTCGAGCAGATTCCAGGGCAGCGACGCCTCGAAGCTCCACTCGGTGTCCTGGCCGAACTCCTGGCCCATGAACAACAGCTTCTTGCCGGGGTGGGCGAACATGAAGGCGTAGTAGGCCCGGAGGTTCGCGAACTTCTGCCAGCGGTCGCCCGGCATGCGGCCCAGGATCGAGCCCTTGCCGTGCACGACCTCGTCATGGCTCAGCGGCAGCACGAAGTTCTCGCTGAAGGCGTAGTGCAGGCCGAAGGTCATCTGATTGTGGTGATGGTTTCGGTAGAGCGGATCGGTCTGCATGTAGCTCAGGCTGTCGTGCATCCAGCCCATGTTCCACTTGAAGCCGAAGCCGAGGCCGCCATGGTGCGCGGGCCGAGAGACGCCGGGCCAGGCGGTCGATTCCTCCGCGATGGTCACGATGCCGGCGTCGGCGCCGTAGGCGGCCTTGTTTAACTCCCTCAGGAAGTCGATCGCTTCCAGGTTCTCTCGCCCGCCATGGACGTTGGGCACCCACTCGCCGGGTTTGCGGGAATAGTCGCGATAGAGCATGGAGGCGACGGCGTCGACGCGCAGGCCGTCGATATGATGCTGCTCCAGCCAGAACAGCCCGTTGGCGACGAGATAGTTCGCCACCTCGCGCCGGCCGAAATTGTAGATCAGCGTGTTCCAGTCCTGGTGGTAGCCCTCACGCGGGTCGGCGTATTCGTAGAGGGCCGTGCCGTCGAATTGGCCGAGGCCGTGCAGGTCGCTCGGGAAATGCGCCGGAACCCAATCCAGGATGACGCCGACGCCCGCGGCGTGGAAGGCGTCGACCAGGGCGCGGAAGTCGTCGACGCCGCCGAAGCGGCTCGTCGGCGCGTAGAGTCCGATCGGCTGGTAGCCCCATGAGCCGTCGAAGGGATGCTCCGTGATCGGCAGCAGCTCGACATGGCTGAAGCCCATGTCCTTGACGTAGGCCGGCATGACCTCGGCGAGTTCGCGGTAGGTCAGCCAGTCGCCGTTGGCGTTGCGTCGCCAGCTCCCGAGATGCGCCTCGTAGATCGAGATCGGCGCCTCCCGGTTCTGCGCGCCGCCACGGCGTTTAATCCAGGCGTCGTCGCGCCAGGAATAGGCTCCGAGATCGGCGACGACCGAACAATTGCCTGGCCGCATTTCCGCCGCGAAGCCGACCGGGTCGGCCTTGGAGGGCTGCAACTGGCCGTCGGGGCCGATCGCCTCGTACTTGTAGCGATCGCCGACCCTGACGCCGGGCGCGAATATCTCCCAAACGCCAGTGGCGCCGCGGGCGCGCATGACGTGGCGGCGTCCGTCCCAGCCGTTGAAGTCGCCGACGACGGAGACCCGGCGGGCGTTCGGGGCCCAAACCGCAAAGGCGACGCCCTCGATGCCGTCAATCGTCTGCGGATGCGCGCCCAGGACCTCCCAAAGACGCCGGTGCGAGCCCTCGGAAATCAGGTGCTCGTCCACCTCGCCGAGGATCGGCGGGAACTGGTAGGGGTCGACGACGATCCATGTATCGCCGCCGCGCCTGCATGCGACGGCGTAGGCGCCGGGCGAAGCGTCGAGCTGACAGACGAACAGGCCTTCCGGATGGACCTGCCGCATCTCGACCGGGCCGATGCCGGGCGCTTCGAGCATCGCCGCTTCGGCGCCCGGAACGAAGGCGCGCACCGCCCAGCCGCCGTCGACCGGGTGTCGGCCGAGAACGGAGA
>DAINCG010000028.1:15953-19599 GCA_036732525.1 Pseudomonadota bacterium
GAACGAAGGCGCGCACCGCCCAGCCGCCGTCGCCCGGGTGTCGGCCGAGAACGGAGAAGGGGTCGGAATGCGCGCCGGTGACGATGGCGTCGATCGTCGCGCGGTCCGGAACGAGGCCGGGCGCGTCGGACGATGGCGCGGTGGAGGTCAAAGGGCAGGGCTCCCCATGGTTGGCATGAAGGTTCGGAATCGGCGCATCGTCGTGCGCGACGGCCGCGGCCGCCTATTCGGCGGCCATGATCGTCGCGGGCGTCGCCGCCCCGCCGACATTCGCGGCGTCCAGGACGTCGGCATAGGCCGGGTCCGCCGCGGCCACCCGCAACGTCGCCGCGAGCATACCCGCCTTGGAGCCGCAGTCGAAGCGTTCGCCCGAAAAATGGAAGCCTGCGAGCCCAAGCCGTTCCGCGCCGCGCGCGATGGCGTCCGTCAGCTGAATTTCGCCGCCCGCGCCGGGCGTCTGGGTCGCCAGATCGTCGAAGATGGACGCATCCAGAACGTAGCGGCCGACGACCGCCGTGCGCGACGGGGCCTTTTCGGGGGCGGGCTTCTCGACCATGGAGCCGGCGTGCGAGACGCGGCCGTCACGTCGCGTCCAGCACGCCGTAGCTCGAAACCTCCTCGGGCGCCACGTCCATGACGGCGACGAGGTGGCCGGCGCCAGCAGCTTCATAGGCCTCGATCATCTCGGCGATGCAGCCGGGCTCGCCGAGGATGAGGTCGTCCGGCAGTATGACGGCGACCGGGCCGTCCAAGACATGGGGGCGGGCGCACGCGACGGCATGGCCGAGCCCGAGCGGCTCCGGCTGATGGCAGAACGCCACGCCGTCGTCGTCATTGACCGCGAGCGAGGCCAGCAGTTGCGCCGCGTCCTGCTTGCCGCCGCGACGCAGTTTCCGGTCCAGCTCGGCGTCGTGGCGGACGTAGGTTTCGATGGCGCCCTTGCTCGGATGGCTGACGAACACCATTCGCTCGATTCCGGCCGCCCGCGCCTCATCGATCGCGAACTGGATCAGCGGCGTGTCGACGACGGGAAGCAATTCCTTCGGCGTCGCCTTCGTCGCGGGCAGGAAGCGGGTCCCCAGGCCGGCAACAGGGAAGATCGCTGTGCGGACGGTTTTCGACGACATGAAGGCGCGCTCCGATTTGTTATCCCGGCGGGACTTCTGGTCGGACCGACGTCGGCGCCGAATCCGTGAAATCCCGAATACGACTGAAATAGGGTGGCCCCGACGCAATCACAAATCCGGTCCGGCGGCCTGAAATCAGAGGGCTATTTTGTGTGCAATATTGATCCGGACAGGATTTTGTTTTCGGCCGGCAGCGTCCGAATCCTGCCGTCAGCGCCGGATTTTCTACGCTCAGGCTGCGACAATTTGGGCCAAAGCAGACCTGTTATCACAAGAAAAACAACTGAGGATAAGTAGTAATAGGGAAGTATAGATAGTAACAAGGGGGCGTTTCGCAGGGCTGGGCGCATTGCCTAAGATTTGGGCATATGCCATAATAAGCCGCAGTTTTGGTGGTTTTTTGAACCGCAGGCTTGAATTCCACAGGGGGCGGAACCCAATCTATAAGCGGCCGGTTTGCTCTCAGGCGACGTTCGAGTGTTTGGCGAAGCGCTGTGCAGACTGGCGAGGCGGCGACTGTAGCAGTGTTTTTAGTCATGTCGAGGCGCTGTGAAGTTGCGTGTTTCCTGTAGCGGTCGCGGTTTGTCTTCGTGGCGCGCAACGCCAACCTTTTTGAACCGGCTACGCCCGGAATCGGGCGGGCTGATCGGGAGAAAGTCCATGAACGTCATGAATACGTGGTCATCGGCTTCCGGCCCGACCAATCCGCCGTTCGAGCGTATCGCGGTCATCGGCGGCGGCGCGTGGGGAACGGCGTTGGCGCTGACGGCGGCGCGCGCCGGCCGCACGGTCATCCTGTGGTGCCGGCGGCCGGAAATCGCGCTCGATATCAACGGCAACCGACGCAACGAGGCGTATCTTCCGGGAATCGACATCCCGGATCGGATCACGGCGACGACCGATCTGGCGCACGCCTGCGCCGGCGCGGACGCCGTGCTGCTCGTCACGCCGTCCGGCTCGATCCGCGAGATGAGCCGTGCGCTTGCGGCCTGCATGGCGCCGGGCGTGCCCCTGGTGCTGTGCGCCAAGGGGATTGAAGTATCGTCCGGAAAGCTCTTGACCGACGTCGCGGCGGAGGAATGTCCGTCTTCGCCGATCGCCGTTTTGTCCGGTCCGACATTCGCGTCGGAGACGGCGCTGGCGTACCCGACGGCGGTGACGATCGCGTCCGCGTTCGACCCGTCCCTTCCGCCCGAGCACGGCGTCGCCTCGCGTCTCGCCGTGGCGCTCGGGTCCGAGGCGTTCCGCCCTTACGTCACCGACGACGTGATCGGCGTCGAAATCGGCGGGGCGATGAAGAACGTCATCGCCATCTGCTGCGGCATGATGACGGGCGCGGGCTTCGCGGAAAACACGCGCGCCGCGCTTATCGCCCGCGGACTCGATGAGATGAAGGCGCTGGCGGAAGCGATGGGCGGCCGCCGCGAGACCGTCACTGGCCTCTCGGGAGTCGGCGATCTCTCCCTGACATGCTCCTCGATGCAGTCGCGCAACATGAGCCTCGGCGTGCAACTCGGCGAGGGCCGGGCGCGCGAAGACTGTTTCGATGGCCGGCCTGTCGTCGTCGAAGGCGAGATCAACTCAATCTCCGTCACCGACCTGGCGCGCAAGAAGGGCGTCGACCTGCCGATCTGCGAGGCGGTCCGTGCGATCCTGCATGACCGCGCGCCAATCGGCGAAACCTTCGCGGGTCTCTGGTCGCGGCCGCTGGAGTCGGAAACGCGGACGATGGACCTTAGCCTGGCGCACCCCGCGGACGCGCAAGCGATCCGCCGTTTCGCAGAGGAGTTCTCCTGAGACCGATTCCATGACTGATACGAACTCTCATGACGCCGCGTCCCTGGCGCGGCGCGACTTCGTGCTGGCGACCGACCTCGACGGCACGTTTCTCGGCGGATCGATGGAAGACCGTCGCGCGCTCTACGACCTGATCGAGGCCAACCGCGACCGCATTGGCCTGATTTTCGTGACCGGGCGCGATCCTGCGTTTATCGCGGGTCTTTGCGGGTCGGGCGCGGCGCCCTGGCCGGAATACGTGATCGGCGACGTCGGCACGACGATCGCCCGCGTCGCGCGCGACGGGGACGGCGGCGGGTTGTCGCCGATCCGCGCGCTGGAGGCTGAGATCGCCGGGCGCTGGGACGACAAGGGCGACGCGGTGCGCGCGGCGCTGGCCGGCCATCCGGGCCTCACGGTCCAGCAGGGCGAGTTCCGCTACCGGCTGAGCTACGACATGGACCCCGCCGCCTACTGCCCGAGCGCGGAAGAGATCGTCACGCGCCTCGGTCTGGATTATCTCATTTCGGACAATCGCTTCTTCGACGTCCTGCCGAAGGGCGTCAGCAAGGGCCCCTCGCTCGTGCGGCTGATCGAGCACCTCGGCGTCCCGAAGGACCGGGTGCTGGCCGCCGGGGATACGCTCAACGATCTTTCGATGCTGCTGAGCCGTTTGAAGGCGGTCGCCGTCGGCAATTCCGAGCCGGAGCTGATCGCGCATGTCAGCGGCGTGGAGACGGTCT
>DAINCG010000029.1:0-16007 GCA_036732525.1 Pseudomonadota bacterium
GGCTGGGGCCAGTCGATGCAGGCGATCCTGGACGGCCAGGCGGACGCCGCCTTCGGCTCGACGATTTCCAGCATCTACGCGCAGATCCAGGCGAGCCCGCGCGGCATCTACCATCCGACCTTCCCGCACGATGACGAGGCCGGATGGAAGCGGGCCCGCGATGTCGCGCCCTATTGGAACAAGGTGTCGGTGTCGAATTCGGTCGGCGGCGAAAACAATATCACCGGGAAGATGCCGTACGAGGGCGCCGGCTACGCCTATCCGATCTTCGTCAGCATGGAGAACCTCTCCGACGAGATCGCCTATGGCCTGACCAAGGCGGTGATGGAGAACTACGAGACCTTCAAGGAATCCGGCCCCGGCATGGATGGTTATCAGCTGAAGAACCAGGAACTGTCCTGGGTCTTTCCGTTCCATTCGGGCTCCATCCAGTACTTCAAGGACGCCGGCGTCTGGACCGCCGAGGACCAGACCACGACCGATGGTCTGCTGAAGCGCCAGGACGTGCTGGGGGAAGCCTGGACGGCGTTCATGGCGACCAACCCCGGCGATGACGGCTTCGAGACCGCCTGGCTCGACGCGCGCGCGAAGGCGCTTGAAGCCGCCGGCATGTCGGTGCCGTTCCGCAATCCGATGTAGGGCGCCCGGCGTCCGATCGATGCGCCGCTCGGGCCGGAACGCCCGTGCGGCGCATTATTTATGTGCGCACCTAGCTGGGATTTGATCCATCATGGGGCTGACGGCCTTTACGGCCTTCAGTTAGCCCCCTACGCTTCCGACCATTCCGCATGTCGGAAACCATGCATGCGGACCCGTCGGTCGAAACCGGCCGGCTTTCGCAAACTCAAAGGAAGCGACATTGATGGTGCGAACTCTTTTGGCTGCCGCGGCGATCGTAGCGACGTCGGCGGCCGGAGCGAATGCGGCAGAGGTAAATCTGCCCAAAAACCTCGGCTGGACGGCCTACGGCACGACATCGTCGGGCTATGCGCAGTCGGTCGGCCTCGGCAACATGCTGAAGAAGAACTACGGCACGGAACTGCGTATCATTCCGGGCAAGAACGACGTCTCGCGCATGCTGCCGCTGCGCGCGAAGCAGGCGGAAATCTGCGCCTGCGGCGCCGCCGCCTATTTCGGGCAGGAAGGCGTTCTGATGTTCGCCAACAAGAACTGGGGACCGTCCCGGCTCTATAACCTGTTCAACAACATCGGCAAGAACGGTCAGGCCCTGGTCTTTGCGGGCGACGCCGGCATCAAGACCCTGGCGGATCTGAAGGGCAAGCGGGTCACTTGGGTGAAGGGCGCTCCGGCGCTGAACCTGAACGCCACCGCCTCGCTCGCCTTCGGCGGGCTGACCTGGGACGACGTGGTCAAGGTCGAAGTGCCCGGTTGGGGCCAGTCGATGCAGGCGATCCTGGACGGCCAGGCCGATGCGGCCCACGGCTCGACGATTTCCAGCGTCTACGCGCAGATCGAAGCGAGCCCGCGCGGCCTCTTCCACCCGACGTTCCCGCATGACGACGAGGAAGGCTGGAAGCGCGCCAAGGCGGTGATGCCGTTCTGGAGCAAGGCGATGATCTCGAAGGCCGTCGGCGGCGCGAACAATGTGACCGGCGAGATGCCTTTCGAGGGCAATACCTACCCCTATCCGATCTTCGTCGGCATGTCGGACCTGTCCGAGGAGACGGCCTATGGCCTGACAAAGGCGGTGATGGAGAACTACGAGGACTTCAAGGAAGCGGGCCCAGGCATGGACGGCTATCAGCTGTCGAACCAGAACCTCGACTGGGTCTTCCCGTATCACCCCGGCTCGATCGCCTACTACAAGGAAAAGGGCGTGTGGACCGCGGAGAATCAGGCGACCAACGACGCCAACCTGAAGCGTCAGGATGTGCTGGCGGACGCCTGGAAGGCGTTCATGGCCACGGATCCGGACGAGGACGGCTTCGAGACGGCCTGGCTCGCGGCGCGCGCGAAGGCGCTCGAAGCGGCGGATATGAACGTGCCGTTCCGCAATCCGATGTAAGCTCAAAACCCAGCGGCCCCGGCCTTGCCGCCGGGGCCGTATTGGGGCCCAATCGTCAACGACAAAACCAATAAACAAACCAACACTGCAGGGAAGCCTTCGATGAACACGACCGGGGAGCGAGGCGAGACCGTCACCGCGGAGGAGGCGGTCGAGCGTTCGGAAGCGAGCGTCAGCCGGCACCGCCGGTTATCGAAATTCTGGTGGACATGGCTGCTGATTGCCTCGATCGGCTCGGTCGTCGTGTCGATCTATGTGATCTTCGGCCTCGGCAACCGGCTCGGCACCTACGTCCCGCTGGAGACCGAGTACTTCTACCTGATGCTCGGCCTGCTGTTGCCGCTCGTCTTCCTGCTGTTTCCGTTCAAGACGATCGCCCCCGGGACGGTCGAGTCGGGCAGGGTCCCGATGTATGATGTCGCTATCGCGCTCGTCGCGATGGGCCTATCCATCTACTTCATTGCGCACGGCAACGAGATCCTGCAGGACGGTTGGGAATACCTGCCGCCCAAGACGGCGGAATATTGCGCCTACGCGATGTGGATCGTCGTTCTTGAGGCCACGCGCCGCACCGGCGGCATGGCGATTTTCGTGATCTGCCTGATCTTTTCGGTCTATCCGATCTATGCGGACCTGGCGCCCGGCGTCCTGAACGGGCAGGCGACGACGTGGACCATCGCCGCCGCGTTTTACATCTTCGGCACGGAGGCGGTGCTCGGCATCCCGATGCGCGCCTTCGCCAATCTCGTTGTCGGCTTCCTGGTGTTCGGCGTCGCGCTGCAATACACGGGCGGCGGCGCCTTCTTCCTGAACCTGGCCTTCGCGCTACTCGGCAAATTCCGGGGCGGCCCGGCCAAGGTCGCGATCTTCGCATCCGGTCTGATGGGCTCGATGTCGGGATCGGTCATCACAAACGTGCTGACCACCGGCGTCATGACGATCCCGGCGATGAAGCGCGTTGGCTTCCGCGCGACCTATGCGGGCGGCGTCGAGGCCTGCGCATCGACCGGCGGCGTGCTGATGCCGCCTGTGATGGGCGCGACCGCGTTCGTCATGGCCACCTTCCTGGAGGTCTCCTACGCCGAAATCGTGATCGCCGCGATCTTCCCGTCGCTGCTCTACTATTTCGGCCTTTTCATGCAAATCGACGCCTATGCGGCCCGACATGACCTGAAGGGCCTGCCGGTTCACGAGCTGCCGCGCGCGCGGGACGTCTTGAAGGACGGCTGGTACTTTATCTTCGTGCTCGTGATGCTGGTCGTCATGCTGCTCTACATGCAGCGTGAAGCGCAGGCGCCCTACTACGCGACGGCCACGCTGCTTCTGATCAACCAACTGTCGCCGAAGCACCGCTGGAATCTGTCGAAGATGATGGACTTCCTGATGGGCGTCGGCCGGCTGTTTACGGAACTGGCGGGCATTCTCGCAGGCGTCGGCCTCATCATCGGCGCGCTGATGCTGTCCGGAAAGATCGGCAGCCTGGCCTACGATCTTGTGGCGCTCGCGGGCGATAACATCTTCCTGCTGCTGCTGATGGGCGCTGCGACCAGCTTTGTCCTTGGCATCGGCATGACGGTGACGGCGGCGTACCTCTTCCTGGCGGTGACGGTCGGGCCGGCGCTGATCCACGGCGGTCTCGACAAGATAGCCGTGCATCTCTTCCTGCTCTACTGGGGCATGATCTCCTTCATCACCCCGCCGGTCGCTATCGGCGCCTTCGCCGCGGCGACCGTCGCCGAGTCCAATCCGATGAAGACTGGACTAGAGGCGATGCGGCTTGGCAGCATCATCTACTTCGTGCCCTTCTTCTTCGTGCTGAACCCGGCGCTGATCGGCCGGGGCGAGCCGCTGGAGGTTCTGATCACCTTCGGCGCCGCGGTGGTCGGCGTCATCCTCGTCGCCGGCGCTTTGCAGGGCTATCTGGTCGGCATCGGTCGGCTCATGGTCTTCGGCCCGGTCGGCTGGGTCTGCCGCCTGCTGCTGATGGCGGCCGGCGTGATCATGATGCTGCCGGGCGGCGAACTGGTCGGCTACGAGCATTCGACGCTGAACATCATCGCCGTCTGCCTCGCCGTGCCGGCGATCGCGATCGCCTGGGTTGGCCGGCCCAAGGCGGCCGCGGCGAGCCCGGGGGAGTAGCGGCATGGTCGGCGAAGTCTGGCGTATCGGCGACGTCAAGATCAGCCGGATCGTCGAGATCGAGGCGACCGGCGGGATGAGCCGCATTATCCCCGACGCGACGCGCGAACGGGTGATGGGCGTACGCTGGCTCTATCCGCACTTCGCGGACGGGGAGGGCCGCATGCGCGGCGCGATCCACGCCCTGCTGGTCGAGACGCCGGACATGGCGATCCTCGTCGACACCTGCATCGGCAACGACAAGGCGCGCGCCGTTCCTGCCTGGAACAAGCTGCAGACCGCGTTCCTGGACGACCTGCAGTCGGCCGGTTGCGGGCGGGAAGAGATCGACCGGGTGCTTTGCACCCATCTCCACACGGATCATGTCGGCTGGAACACGATGTGGGTCGACGGCAAGTGGGTCCCGACCTTTCCGAACGCCCGCTATCTCTACGGCCGGAAGGAGTTCGAGTACTGGCGCGACCATGCCGAGGGCGGCCAGGCGGACGTCATGGTCGATTCGGTCATGCCGGTCTGGGAGGCCGGTCTGGTCGACCTTGTCGATCAGGACGCGACGATCGCGCCCGGCATTACGCTGATACCGTCGCCCGGGCACACGCCCGGCCACGCCAGCGTCCATATCGAGAGCCAGGGCGAGACCGCGCTCATCACGGGCGACTTCCTGCATCACCCGGTGCAGATGGCGCACCCGGAGTGGAGTTCGGCGCCCGACGTCGACCGGCCCCAGGCGATCGAAACGCGCAAGCGCATGTACGGCCGCTTCGCGGACGGGCCGACGCTGGTGATCGGCACGCACTTCGCGACGCCGACCGCGGGCTATATCAAGAAGGATGGGGACGCTTGGCGGCTCGACGTCGACGGCTGATATCCCCCGCCCGCAGCCTTGATCCGGACTCATTGCGCGCATAGGGTCCGCGCCACCGGAACGTTTCAGGATTCGCGATAGATGACCGACGTCGGCGGCATCACGGCCGAGCAGCTCAAGGCTTACATCGAACGCGTCGAGCGGCTGGAGGAGGAGAAGGCCGCCATCGCCGCGGACGTGCGCGAAGTCTACGCCGAAGCCAAGGCGAACGGCTTCGACGTCAAGATCATGCGCCAGGTTATCCGCCTTCGGAAGATGGACGAGCAGGACCGCACCGAACAGGAAGCGCTGCTCGACCTTTATCTCCGCGCGATGGGCATGGGCGAGGGACCCTAATCGGCGATGGCGAAAGCCGGCGGACGCGATACCGGCGGCCGCAAGCCTTCAAGACGGAAAACCGACGCTGGCGAGCCGGCGGCGCCCCGCCGGCGTTCGCCGGCCAGGCCGGCGCCGAAATCGGACGGCGGCGGTCGTCGGCCGCCGAAGAAGACGCAGCCCCCGAAGAAGAAAGCGCGGTCCGGTCGGCAGGCGGCGGCGCCGACCGGCGCAGGCCGGCGGAGCTGGCGGCGGCGCCTGCTGCGCGCAGGCGCGCTCGTCGCGATCTGGGGCGTGGTCGTCGTCGGCGCCATCGTCGGTTATCTCTATCTCACCCTGCCGTCGATCGAGGAAGCGACGCGCCTGAAGCGCGGGCCGTCCGCGGCGTTGCTCGACGCCGACGGCGCCTTCATTGCGTCATACGGCGAATTGCGCGGCGAGATGATCACCGTGGCGGAACTGCCGCCGCACCTGCCGCGCGCCGTCATCGCCATCGAGGACCGGCGCTTCTACGAGCATAGCGGCGTCGACCCCTGGGGCGTGGCGCGGGCGATCTTCGTCAACCTGACGTCGGGCAGCCTCCGGCAGGGCGCCAGTACGATTACCCAGCAGCTGGCGCGGAACCTGCTGCTGAACCACGAGCGGACCTTCGACCGGAAGGCGCGGGAAGCGCTGCTGGCGTTCGAGTTGGAGCGCCGGTTCGGGAAGGATCAGATCCTGACCATCTACCTCAACCGCGTCTATTTCGGCGGCGGCGCCTATGGCGTGGACGCGGCCGCACGACGCTTCTTCGGCAAGCCGGCGACGGACGTGAACCTCTGGGAAGCGGCGCTGCTCGCCGGGTCGCTCAAGGCGCCGAGCCTGCTTGCGCCCGACCGCAACCCCGAAGCCGCGTCCGCGCGGGCCCGACTCGTGCTGCAGGCCATGGCGGAGGTCGGCTTCATTCCCAAGGCGGCGGCGGACGAGCCGCTTGCCGTCGCGACCTCGGCCGCGACGGCGCTCGGCGCGCCGGTCGCCGGCGACGCCCGCTACTTCGCCGACTGGGCCGTCGATCAGGCGGAAGGCTTCATGGCCGGCCTCGACAGGGATGTCCTGGTCCAGACGACGCTCGACCTCCGCCTGCAGCGGTTGGCGGAGCGGGCGGTGCGCGAGGTCCTGGCGAACCGCCCGGCGAAGACGCCGGCCGCGAACTGGCCGAAGCAGGCGGCGTTGGTCGCGATGACCCCGGACGGGGCCGTCCGAGCCATGGTCGGCGGCCGGGACTATGTCGACAGCCAATATAATCGCGCCGTCCAAGCCGAACGACAGCTCGGCTCCGTCTTCAAGCCTTTCGTCTATATGGCGGCGCTCGAAGCAGGGCGGGAGCCGACCGATTCGATCCTCGACGCGCCGGTCGCCGTCGGCAAGTGGCGGCCGCGCAATTTCAACGACCGCTACTACGGCGAAGTCAGCCTCAGGGAAGCGCTGGCGCGTTCGCTGAATGCGCCGGCGGTGCGCCTGTCGGAATCGGTCGGTCGCGGCCGCGGGATCGCCGTCGCGCGGCGGCTCGGCATCGCCGGGACATTGCCCGACGAGCCGAGCGTGGCGCTCGGCGCGGGCGCGGCCTCGCTGCTTGAGGTGACGGGCGCCTATGCCGCGCTGGCCGCCGGGGGGCGCTTCACGCCGCCGCATGGCGTGGTCGAGGTGCGGGATCGCGGCGGCAACGTGCTCTACAAGCCGACCTTTGCGTCGAACCAGGTCATTGCGACCGACGTCGTGCAGCGGATGAACGACATGCTGGGCGCGACGATCGCCTGGGGTTCGGGCCGGGCGGCGGATATCGGCCGGGATGCGGCAGGCAAGACCGGGACGAGCCAGGGCGGACGCGACGCCTGGTTCGTCGGCTATACCGCCGACCTCGTCGTCGGGGTCTGGGTCGGCAACGACGACAACAGTCCGGTGAAGGGCCTGACGGGCGGCGGGCCGCCGGCGCGGATCTGGCAGACCTTCATGGCTTCAACGCACGATATTTACGCCCCGAAGCCATTGCCCGGGTTGGACGGCTATTCGGCGCGTCCGCGCCCGGTCGCCGAAAAGCAAGCGGCGCCGGAAGCAGGGGGAGCTGCTTCCGACGCCGGGTCGCCGCGCTTCGCGCCGAAGCCGAAGCCTTTCGTCGTCTACGAGTATCCGGAAGGGAACAACGGGGGGGACTGACTACCCGTCGAAACCGACCTCGTCGACAAGCTGTGCGGCGTCCTTGCGAAGGTCGGCGATCTTCGAAATCGGCAGATCGTCGGCCTTGTACTGTCCGAGATCCTTCAGGAGGGGCGCCCATTCGACGCCGTCCCTGACCGGATACTCGAAGTTCTGCTCCGCGTAGATCTTCTGGGCATGCGGGCCGACAAGCCATTCCATCAGCTTGATCGCCTCCGCCTTATGCGGCGCATGCTTGGTCAGCGCGACGCCGGAGATGTTCACGTGCGCGCCGCGGCCCGCCTGGTTCGGGAACGCGACGTTGACCGCCTCCGCCCAGGCCTTCTGGTCCTCATTGTTGAGCATCGCGCCGTAGTAGTAGTTGTTGCCGAGCGCGAGATCGCAGATGCCGTCCTTGATCGCCTTGACCTGGGCGCGGTCGTTGCCTTGCGGCTGCCGCGCGAGGTTCGCCTTGACGCCCTTGAGCCATTCGGCGGCGCCTTCGCGGCCATGATGGGCGATCATCGATGCGATCAGGGCGATGCTGTAGGAGTGCTTGCCGCTGCGCGTGCAGACCTTGCCCTTGTACTTCGGATCGGCCAGGTCCTCATAGGTGAGGGACTGCCATTCCGGCACACGGTCCTTGGCCGCATAGATGACGCGGACGCGGGTCGTCAGCGCGAACCAGTGCCCTTCGGGATCGCGATACTGGGCCGGAATGAGGCTTTCCAGAACGTCGGATTCGACCGGCTGCGTGACGCCGGCTTCCTTCACGTCGTTCAGACGCCCGATATCGACCGTGAAGATGACGTCGCCGGGCGTGTTGCGGCCTTCCGCCTCAAGCCGCTCGACCAGGCCTTTTTCGGCGAACAGCACGTTCACCTGAATGCCCGTGTCCTCCGTGAACGCCTTGAACAGCGGCTCCACCAGGAAGGGCTGGCGGTAGGAATAGACATTGACCTCCGCGGCGGCCGCGGTGGTCGCGGCGCCAAGGGTCGCAAGCGCGCCAAGGGCGGCGGCGCTGCGCGTCAGAAAATTCATCGGGGCGGTGTCTCCTCATTTCCGTTTACTATAGGCGTCGCCTTCCGCGCGCCTTCTGCCGCGTTCGCGTCGTCGGCCGCCATGTCGTTGCGACCGTCGATCATGCGCGCGAGCGCGGACAATCCATCGAGACCCAGTATTTGAGCGAACATTCGCGCGCTCCTCACTGTGGCGCGGTGGCGCGCCGGGATGACCAGCGAAACACGATTGCGACGCATTCGCAATGCGAATGATTATCAATATCGAAATTGCGTCAACTTGCCGCGCAAACGCCGCGCCTGCCGGCCTGTTGCGGCGAACGCCGACAGCCGCCATCGTAACGATCTCGTTTCCGCGCAAGAGTCCGTCATGCCGCCCAATCCAAGCCGCCTCAATGCCTTGCAACTGAAGACGCTGACCCTGTTCCAGGAAATCGCCCGCCAGCCGCTGTTCGCCAGCGAGGATCCGGACAGCGGCGCCCAGGTCATCCACATGCTGCCCGACGCCCATGGCGACCACTTCCATATCGGCCGGCGCGTCGTGCTGGGACGCGATGCGACCGGCCTCGAGAATCCGGCGGTGCGCAAGGCGCTCGCGCGGAAGGGATTGATCGAGGATGGCCCCGGCGGGCGGCTTGCGCTGACGCCGGCCGGCCAAGCCTACGAGACAGGGCTCCGGGGCAAGATCCTCCACGGCAGCGATCATTAGAAGGCCGTTCCGATGCATGAACTGTTCGCCATTCGCTACGCATGGCATCCGGACGGGCATAGCGACGCCGAAATGGCGTTCGGCGGGAACCCGGACGTGCGCGTCGAGGGCATGGATTTCTTCTGCTGGCTGATCGTCACGCCCGAAGGCAAGCCGATCCTGGTCGACACGGGTTTCTTCGCCGGGTTGGCGGCGCGCGTCGGCCACACGCCGCTGTTTCATCCGGCCGATGGCGTGCGCATGCTGGGGTACGATCCTGCGGCGATCGAAGACGTGATCGTGACCCACGCGCATTACGACCACACCGGCAATCTCGGCGATTTCCCGAATGCGCGTTTCCATATGGGCGCGACGGAAATGGCGTCGATCACCGGCCCCCTGATGACCCATCCGACGACGCGCGGCGGCTTCGGCAAACGCGACGTGAAAACGCTGGTGGGGTTCGTCTACGAGGATCGCATGCGCTTCCTTGCGGACGAGGACACGGTCTTTCCAGGCGTCCGCTCCTTCATCGCGCCGGGCCACACAACCGGCCAGCTTGCGCTGGAAGTCGATACGGCGCGCGGCCCGGTCATCGTCGCCTCGGACGCTGTGCACATTTACAGCGAGCTCGAGTCCGAGCGTCCGTTCCCCGTCTTCCACGACATGGGCGCGATGATCATGAGCTACCGCAAGATCAAGGCCCGCGCGCTCCGGCCGGACCTGATCGTGCCGGGACACGATGCGGACGTCACGCGGCGCTACCCGGCGCCTGGTCCGGAACTCGAGGGAAAGATCGTTCGTCTCGATCGCGACCCGAAACCGGCTTGAGCCGACGGCGGAACCGGCTATCTTCGGCCTATAGCCCAAGACATCCAGCTTCAGAGAGGTAGCTTTCCATGCAGGACACGAGCACGGACGTCGTCGTCGTCGGCGCCGGCAACGCCGCGATGTGCGCGGCGCTTTCCGCCCGCGAATCCGGCGCCAGCGTGATCGTTCTGGAATGGGCCGACCCCGAGAACCGGGGCGGCAACTCCGCCTACACCGCCGGCAATATCCGCACGGTCTTCAACGGCAAGGACGATATCGTCGCGCTCTGCCCGGATCTTTCGGACGACGAGATTTCGATCAGCGACTTCGGCACCTATACCGAAGACCAGTTCTATGACGACATGGGCCGGCTGACCGAGTACCGCACCGATCCCGACATGTGCGAGGCGCTGGTCACCAAGTCGCTGGAGACCATGCACTGGATGCGCGGCAAGGGCATCCGGTTCCTGCCGATCTACGGCAAGCAGGCCTACAAGATCGATGGCCGCTTCGTCTTCTGGGGCGGCCTCGTCGTCTCCGCCTGGGGCGGCGGCCCCGGCCTGGTCGACGCGCTGCACGAGCGCGCGGAGAAGGACGGCATTGAAGTCCGCTACCACGCCCGCGGGCTCGAGTTGATCCACGACGACGACGGCATCCACGGCATCAAGGTCAAGCAGTCCGGCAAGACCTACAAGATCATGTGCAAGTCCGTCGTGCTGGCCTGCGGCGGCTTCGAATCCAACGCCGAGTGGCGCACGCGCTATCTAGGCCCGGGCTGGGACCTCGCGAAGGTGCGCGGCACCCGCTACAACATGGGCGACGGCATCAAGATGGCGATGGAGGCGGGCGCCCGTCCGCACGGCAACTGGTCGGGCTGCCACGCGGTCGGCTGGGATTACAACGCGCCGGAGTTCGGCGACATCCACGTCGGCGACAACTTCCAGAAGCACAGCTATCCCTGGGGCCTGATGATCAACGCCGAGGGCAAGCGCTTCGTCGACGAAGGCTACGACTTCCGGAACTACACCTATGCCAGCTACGGCCGGAAGATCCTGGAGCAGCCGAACCAGATGGCCTGGCAGGTCTTCGATTCGAAGATCATCCCGATGCTCCGCGACGAGTATCGCATCCGTCAGGTGACCAAGGTGCGCGCCGACACGCTGGAGGAACTGGCTGAGAAGATGGAGGGCGTGAACGCCGAAGGTTTCCTGAAGGAGATCAAGGCCTACAACGCCGCCGTTCAGACCGACATCAAGTTCGATCCGAACGTCAAGGACGGCCGCCGCACGGTCGGCTTGCCGGTCGACAAGACCAACTGGGCGAACACGCTCGACGAGCCGCCCTATGAAGCCTATCAGACGACCTGCGGCCTGACGTTCACCTTCGGCGGCCTGAAGATCAGCCCGGAGACGGGCGCGGTGCTCGATTCCTCCGACGAGCCGATCAAGGGCCTCTACGCCGCGGGCGAGCTGACCGGCGGGCTGTTCTACATGAACTACCCCGGCGGCACCGGGCTGATGGCGGGCGCCGTCTTCGGCAAGATCTCGGGCGCGTCCGCCGGCAAGAACGCCGTCGGCAACGCGTAGCGCGCGCCGGCCATGGCGGCCGCCGACATCGCCGTGCTGGGCGCCGGCGCCTGGGGCGCGGCGCTCGCCATGGCGGAAGCGGCCGCCGGGCGCCGCGTCCTGTTGTGGGCGCGTCGGCCGGAGCGGGCGGCGGAGATCCAGCGGACCCGCGTCCTCGCGCCCTATCTTCCGGACGACATCCGCCTGCCGGATGCGGTCGAGGTGACCGACGACCTGGCGCAATGCCGGTCGAGTCCGGTCGTGCTCGCGGTGACGCCGGCGCAGGCGCTCCGGACCGTGCTCGGCGAACTTGGTCCTGAGACGGCGCTCGTGCTCTGCTGCAAGGGCGTCGAGCAGCGAACCGGCCTCTTGATGCCGGCGGTCGCCGCCGAGGCGGCGCCGGCGGCGGAGGTCTTCATGCTGTCCGGCCCGAACTTCGCCGCGGAGGTCGCGCGCGGTCTTCCGGCGGCCGCGACGCTCGCCGGGCCTACGGTCGAACGGGCGCAGGCGCTGGCGGAGGACCTGGCGGGCCTCGCCTTTCGCCTCTACCCGAGCGGCGACCTGACCGGCGTCGCGCTCGGCGGCGCGCTCAAGAACGTCATGGCGATCGCCGCCGGCGTCGTCGAAGGCGCCGGGCTCGGCGAAAACGCCCGGGCCGCGGTCGCGACGCGCGGCCTCGCCGAAATGGCCCGCATCGCCGTCGCCATGGGCGCCGACCGGGAGACGCTGATGGGCCTCGCCGGCGTCGGCGATCTGATGTTGACCTGCTCCGGCCGCCAGTCGCGCAACTACAGCCTCGGCATAGCGCTGGGGGAGGGGCAGGCATTGGCGGACATACTGGCCGGCCGCCAGTCGGTCTCCGAAGGCGTGCAGACGGCGGCGGCGGCCCGGTCGCTCGCCGACAGGCTCGGCGTCGAGACGCCGCTGATTGACGCCGTCGACGACGTCCTCGCCGGCCGGACGGCGGTTCTGGCGGCGGCCGCCGACCTGCTCCGGCGCCCATTGCCCCCGGACGAATTGGCCTGAGCGGTCAGTTCTTTTCCGGTTTCGGGCGCTGGATCTTGGGCCCCAGATTCTTCAGGACCTCGGCGGCGTCGTAGGCGGTGGCGTCGCCTTCCGGCTTTTCGCCGGACAACAGGATGACGTCGGCGAAGGCCTTGTACTGGGTCGCCGGAACCGCCGTCGCCGGCGTCGCGGGATAGACCGGGTAGAGGCCATAGGCGAAGCCGCGCGTGTAGCCGCCGAACGTCTGGTGCGAGCGGCGGAAGAGCAGCGTGGAGCCTGCGACGCCGCTGCCGAAATACTCCGTCTTCGCTTCGGTGTCGCGGTCGGCGATCCGGAAATAGTCGGCGCCGTTGTCCACAGTGAGTTCTGCCGCCCGGTAGAGCAGATAGGTCTCCACCGTCTCGCGCGATGTGCTGTTGTTGCCCGCAAAGGTCACGCGATAGCGGTCATCCTCGATCTTGGTTTCGCGAAAGCCGTAGCGATCGTCGGCCGGCTTGTAGGGCGTGCCCGCCATGCAGCCGGCAAGGCCGATGGCGAGCGCAAAAAGGGCGAGGGCGCGCATGGGGTCGATCCGGCTCCGAAGTTCCGATGCCTGTCTCGGCCCAATATGGCCTCGAAGGCCGCGCGTGGCCATGGCCGCCGCTAACGGATGCGCCGGGCGATCGGCTTCAGGATGAGCGGCGCCAGGTAGATCGGGATCTGGCTGAGGGCGAAATAGAGCCAGACGGTTTCCGGCAACGCGGCGCCGCCGACCGCCAGCATCAGGCCGAGATTGCGCTGGGACGCCATGACGCCGACCGCGAGCGCGTCCCGCCGGCCGGCCGCCAATCGAAAGACGGCCCAGCTTGCGATCAGCAATGCCAGGTTCATCGCGAAACCGAGCGCCGCGAGCCATAGCGTCTGGCCCGGCGCCGCGAGCAGGTTCGGGCCGACGTCGCCCATGACCGAGGCCACAAAGACGAAGAGCGCGATCACGTTCAGCCCGTCGAGCGCTTCCCCATGCCGGAGTATGCGCTTCCGCCCGACCACGGCGCGAAGGCCGAAGCCCAACGCCGCCGAACCCGCCAACATGCCGGCGAGCATGATCGCGAGCGTGGCCGCCGGCAGGTCGAAGGGCGCGCCGGTCCACGCCAGGATCAGCGGCGTCGACGTGGGCATCAGAACGCTCGCCCCGATCAGTCCGGCCAGCACGAGCGTCGCGTCGAGGCCGATCAACGCCGCGATCGCCGGCGCCGCCATCATCGGCATCGACAGGCACTGCAGCAGCAGCGCGAGCGCCAGGTCCGGCGGCGCTGCGACGAGGGCAAGGCCGGCGAGCGCGATCGCCGGCGTCGCCAGCATGGTCCAGACGACTGCCGCGAGCGGCAGCCAGGGCCGTCGGGCAAGGGCGCCCAGCGCCGCGACATCCGTTCGAAGGAAGGCGAGCGCCAGGAGGACGAAGACGGCTTCCCGGACATAGGGCCGGAGCAGCGCGCCGAGCGGCGGCGCCAGGATGCCGACGACGACCATGACGGCCAGCGCCGCCGCCCCCTGGCGGCCGAGCCACGCGAGCGCGCGCACGGCCCGCGTCTAGACCGTCAGGTAACCGCCGTCGGACGGGATCAGAACGCCGGTCACATATTGCGATAGGTCGGACGCGAGGAAGATCGCAGGGCCGACGATGTCCGCGGGCGTGCCGGGGCGGCCCATCGGAATGTGCCGCATGAAGCGCTCCAGCATCTCCGGGTTCTGCTGGATGCCGCGCTCGTTCAGCGGCGTGAAGATCAGGCCGGGGCCAATGGCGTTCACGCGCACGCCATGGGGCGCCAACTCCGCCGCCATGCCGACCGTGAAGTTCTTCACCGCGCCCTTCGACGTCGTGTAGGCGACGGAGTTCGGCGTGTGCACGAAAGACTGGATCGAGCCGATGTTGATGACCCGGCCCTTCCGCGCCTTCAACTGGTCCTGGAAGGAATGCACGCAGTTGAAGAGGCCGGTGATGTTGACCGCGACCGTGTCGTTCCAGTCGTCGATCGCTGTCTGGCTGTCGATGGTCGCGCGGCGGACGATGCCGGCGTTGTTGACGAGGATGGAGATCGGCCCGTGCGCGGCTTCCACCTCCCGCGCGACCGATTGTACGCCCTGGAGGTCGGTGACGTCGAGTTTCCTGGCGAACGCCTTGCCGCCGGCCGCTTCGATGCGTCGGACCGTCTCTTCCGCGCCGGCGAGATTGACGTCCGCCGCAATGACCGCGGCGCCTTCCCTCGCGTAGCCTTCGGCGATGCCCTGGCCGATGCCGGACCCGCCCCCTGTCACGAAGGCCAAGTGGCCGTCGAGCAAACCCATGTAACGCTTCCTCCATCATTCTTTATTGGCCGCCGTCAGACGCAGCGCCGACGAATGCTAGCAGGCGCATACGCCGCTTGGAATCGCGCCCGGGCAGGGGTGACGGACAATCGGCCGCGCCGGTCATCGACCGCCATTTGGCCAAACTCACGGCTTGTTAAGCCAATTGCGCCATACGGTCTCGGAAATTTGTTCGCCAGCGCTCTTCGGCGGACCTCCGCCCAGGGGCGAATTCCGATGATTCAGGACGGATTGCTTACGAAGGACGGCGCCGCGATCGCCCGTTTTCTGAGACGACGCTTCTGGGCGGCGGCGCTGACCGTGCTCGTTCCATTGGCCCTGTTGAGTTGCGGCGCGCTGATCTTCTTCCGCGACAATGACGTCGCCGGCGCCTATGCCGAAATCTTCGACCGGCTGAGCGAGGCGATCCATACCGTCGAAGCGGAAACCTACAAGGCGTCGCTGATCCCGGAGAATTACGCGGCGCACGTCGCCGTCGCGCGGCAAGGCTTCATCAATTTGTTGACCTACTACGGCGCGCTGCGCTCCGCAGACGCTGACGGCCATCACCTGTCGGAGGAAAGAGCAAGGCCGGGCGACGCACCGAGCGAGGTCCGTGAGATTTTCGACCGGCTCATGATCAATCCCTTTATCTCTCGCGCGCAAATGGCGATCGCCGACGCCGACATGCCCGAGACCCTTGAACGGCTTTGGGAGTCGGAAGGACGGATTGAGACGAACGAACCGCCTCTGGAGACGAGCGTCGCGTGGTTCATTCTGGCCGCAGCGCCGGCGTTTCTGACCGAGCGGCCATCGGTTGACGAGTTGCAAGCATCGTCGCGAGCGATGGCGCAGGTATCGGATTACCTCGTGCGCGGGCAGATGGTCGAACTGAAAACAGCGCTCGAAAAGCTCGGGCGCCAATCGGCGCGCGCGCCGGTCATCATCATTTTCGTCATGGCGGGTCTCGTCGCCCTTGCGATTTTGGTCGCGCGCTGGCGCGTGCTCGCCCCGGCCGAGCGTGAGATCGTGGCGATCCAGGACGGCTTGCGGAAGTCGCGCGTCGACGCTGAGGCCG
>DAINCG010000029.1:16044-17448 GCA_036732525.1 Pseudomonadota bacterium
CCGGCGTGCGCGCCAAGTCCGAGTTCCTGGCGCGCATGTCGCATGAAATCCGCACGCCAATGAACGGCGTGATCGCGATGTCCGAGCTGCTGGCCGGGACCAGGCTCGACGATCAACAGCAGATGTTCGTCGGGACAATCCAGGCTTCGGGGCAGTCGCTTCTTTCCATCATCAACGACATCCTCGATTTCTCGCGGATCGACGCCGGCCGCTTCGAGCTGGAGCGTCAGACTTTCCAGCTCCGCCAGATTGCGCAGCAGCCCGGCAAGATGCTGGCCGCGGCGGCCGCCAAGAAGGGCGTCGAGCTTCTCGTTCGGGTGGAGCCGGACCTGCCGAAGACCGTCGTTGGCGACTTCGCGCGAGCCAAACAGGTCGTGGTCAATCTGGCCGCCAACGCCATCAAGTTCACGGACGCCGGCCAGATCGTCATCGAACTCAAGCGCGCCGCGGCGACCGGCGCCGATGCGCCGCAGCGCCTGCGCGTCGAGGTGCGCGATACGGGCTGCGGCATTCCCGCTGACGTGGTGAACCAGGTCTTCGAGGTCTTCACGCAGGTCGACGGCTCCTATGCACGCACCCACGAAGGCGCCGGCCTTGGGCTGGCGATTTGCAAAGGGCTGGTGGAACTGATGGACGGCGAGATCGGCGTTGAATCGATCAAGCACGCCGGATCGACCTTCTGGTTCGAAATTCCCCTGGAGGTCGCGGAGGACGCGGATGCAGAGCCGTCGCCCGCCGTCGATGTCGCCGGCAAGCGGATTCTCGTCGTCGACGACAACGAAACGAACCGGCTTATTTTGCACGAGCTGCTCGATTCCTGGCGGATCGAGGAGAGCGCGGTCGGCTCCGGCCGGGAAGCCTTGCGCAAGATGATCGCCGCGGAGAAGCGCGGCCGACCGTTCGACCTCGTCATCATCGACCATCACATGCCGGGGATGAGCGGGCCGGAGACGATTTCGGCGATCCGCGGAATCCGGGAGATCGCCCGGACGCCGGTGATTTTGCTGTCGTCGATGGATCTGGCCCTGTCGCAAGAAGCCACGCCGGGCTTCATGCCCGACGCGGCGCTGACCAAGCCCGTCGCCTCCTCGGAGCTTTACGACCGGATCGCGTCGGTGCTGGGCCTGGCGCATGGGCCTGACGCGGAATCGCCCAGTGCGACGCCGGCCGAGACGGGCGTGAACGCCGAGAACGCCCAGCCGCACTTCCTGACGCTTGTCGTCGATGACAATGTCGTCAACCGGCAGGTCGCCGCCTCGGTTCTGAGCGCCCTTGATATGCCGAACGCCACGGTCGTCGACGGCTTCGAGGCGATCGCGGCCTATCGACGACTGCGGCCGCGGGCGATCCTGATGGACGTATCCATGCCCGGGATGGACGGCTATGAGACGACCGCCCAAATCC
>DAINCG010000029.1:17458-19527 GCA_036732525.1 Pseudomonadota bacterium
GCAAGATCGAAGTCGAAGAGGGCTGGCCGCGTTGCTACGTCATCGGTTTAACGGCGCACGCGATGCCCGGCGACCGGGAGAAATGCCTCCGCGCCGACATGGACGACTACCTTCCAAAACCGCTGTCGACGGCCGGCCTGAAAGAGAAGATCGCGGCGGCGAATACGCAGAAGCGCGCGCCTTCGGTCGCAAGATCGTTCGCGGCGGGCTGAGACGCCTTCGGAGGACCACGTTCGGCCGCCACGCGAGCCCGATCAGCTTCCGGGCACGGTTCCCGGCGGCAGGCTTTCGACGTGTTTGCAGATCTCGCCCGGCGTCGTCAGCCAGATGCGGTCCTTGTGTGCGAGGATGTGGTCATAGACGCGGCGCAGCGCCGGCATGCGGTACGGCCGGCCGACGCTGAAGGGATGCAGCGATATCGGGCAGACGACGGGCGTGCCCCGCTCCGCCTGGCGCAGCATCTCGTCGAACTGGTCGATCAGCATGTCGGCGAACTCCTGGCTCGTATAGCGGAACCAGACCAGGGCGCGATTGTCGTTGCATTCGACGGGGTAGGGCATGGAGAGGATGCGGCCGCCGTTCCGTGTCTTGAACCAAATCGGCTGGTCGTCGGTGGTCCAGTCCATGAAGTAGCGGTAGCCGGCTTCCGCCAACAGGTCGGCGGTCACGGACGAGTTGGAGAGCCAGGGGCTCATCCAGCCGAGTGGCGGCGCGCCTTCTTCCTTGGCGATGCGGGCGGCGCAGGCTTCGATTAGCGCCTTCTCCTCGGCCTCCGGCAGACCGCCCTGTTCGTCGGAGTTGGTGTGGCCATGGCCCAGGAATTCGTCCCCGCGGGCCCGAAGCTTCGCCGCGATGTCCGGGGCGTGGTCGTAGACCGCTGTGTTGATCTGGCCCTGGCAGGGCACGCCGTACTCGTCGAACATCTCCATCAGCCGCCAGAAGCCGACGCGGTTGCCATATTCGCGCCAGGACCAGACGGATGCGCTTTCGGCCTGGTCCGGCGGCGCGATTCCGGCGCCCTTGCCCCGACCGTATCGGAAGACTTCGATATTGAGCGCGGTGTAGACCGCGAGACGCGTCCCGTTCGGCCAATCGTATTGCGGCCGTTCCAGGATGTTCGAATAGGCGAAGCGGCCGTGGTCTTCGAGGATTTCGCTGGCGGACATGAGGGCGGTTACTCCGGGGCTGGGCTGACGGGAGCCTGGGGTTCCGGCCAGAGCCGGTCGAAGCGTTCGGTCCGGCCGCTCGGCAGGGCGACACGGACATGGCGGCGCTCGAGTTCGCGAACATGGCGGGCGCCGCAGGAGTGCGCGATCGTCTCCACCTCCTGCATCATGCCCTTCACGAAGTTGGCGACCTTGACCGACTTGTCGGCAGGGTCGAGCCCGGCCTGAAGCCGTGGCTGGTGGGTGGTGACGCCAGTCGGGCAGGTGTTCTTATTGCAGCGCATAGCCTGGATGCAGCCCAGCGCGAACATGAAGCCGCGCGCTGTCACGACGAAGTCGGCGCCGGCGGAAAACGCCCAGGCGACCAGGGCGGGCGAGATCAGCTTCCCGGACGCGACGATGCGGATGCGGTCGCGCAGCCCGGCCGAGGTCAGCACGTCGGCGGTCGTCGGCAGTGACTCCTGGATGGTCAGCCCGACATTGTCGATCAGCGCCTGCGGGGCCGCGCCCGAGCCCCCGTCGCCGCCGTCGATCGCCAGATAGTCCGGCGCGCAATCCTCGCCGCGAAGATTGATCTCCGCGACGAGTTCCTCCAGCCAGGCGCGGTCGCCGATCACCGTCTTGACCCCGACCGGCTTGCCGGTGACCGCGCGCACATGCTCGATCATGTCGATCAGGTCCGCGCAGGACTTGATCTCCGGGTGGCGGTTCGGCGAGAACGACGGCTCGCCGACCGGGATGCCGCGCACCTCCGCGATTTCCGGCGTGACCTTGCCCCCGGGCAGGATGCCGCCCTTGCCGGGCTTTGCGCCTTGGGCGAGCTTGATCTCGAACATCTTGATCTCGGGCTTCGCCGCGAGCGCGCGCAGCTTCTCGTCGTCGAGCTGCCCATCCTTGTCCCGT
>DAINCG010000030.1:0-7734 GCA_036732525.1 Pseudomonadota bacterium
CGAGTTCCCGGATCAGCGCCGCTTCGGGCGTCTCGCCGGGCGCGACCTTGCCGCCGGGAAACTCCCACATGCCCGCCATCTGTTTGCCTTGGGGCCGCTCCGCCAGGAGCACCCGGCCGTCGCGGTCGACCAATGCGACCGCGACGACCAGGAGCGTCGGCAGGCCGGCGCCGTCGCTCAACTGCGATAGTCCGCGTTGATGTCGATGTAGCCGTGGGTCAAATCGCAGGTCCAGACGGTCGCCCGGCCGCGCCCGAGGCCGATGTCGACCTCGACGTCGATCTCCTGGCCCTTCATGTGGGCCGCGACCGGCGCTTCGTCATAGCCGGGCACGACCATGCCGCTCGCCGTGATCTCGACGCCGCCGATCGCGATGCGGAGCTTGTCGCGCTCCGCCTTGGCGCCCGACTTGCCGACCGCCATGACGATCCGGCCCCAGTTCGCGTCTTCGCCTGCGATCGCCGTCTTGACCAGCGGCGAGTTGGCGATGGCGAGCGCGATCTGCTTCGCGGCGCCGTTGGACGTGGCGCCCGTCACGCGCACCGTGACGAACTTCGACGCGCCCTCGCCGTCCCGCACGACCTGTTGGGCGAGATCGATGCAAACCTCCTCCAACGCCCGCTTGAAGTCGCGAAGCGCCGGGTCGTTCGGACCTTCGGGCGCCGCGTTGCCGGCCTGCCCGGTCGCCGCCAGCAACACGGTGTCGGACGTCGAGGTGTCGCTGTCGACGGTGATGCAGTTGAAGCTGCGGTCGGTGGTGCGGCTCAGCAGCGTCTGCAGCACGGGCTGCGGGATCGCCGCATCGGTCGCGATGTAGCCCAGCATGGTCGCCATGTCCGGCGCGATCATGCCGGAACCTTTGACGATGCCGTTCAGGCGCACCTCGACGCCGCCGATCTTGGCGGTCCGCGTCGAGACCTTGGGGAAGGTGTCGGTCGACGCGCCAGCCGCCTTCCGCAAGCTTGCCGGCCAATTCCTTCACGCAGCGCGGAATGACGTCCGGCGGAACCGGTACGCCGATCACGCCGGTCGACGAAATGTAGACGTCGGTCTCGGCGCAGCCGAAGACCTCGGCCGCAGCCTTGGCGGTGCCCGTCACGACGATATCGCCGGCGCGGCCGGTGAAGGCGTTGGCGTTGCCGGCGTTCACGACCAGCGCGCGGGCCTTGCCGCCCGCGGCCAACGCGTCGACGCAATGCTCGACCGGCGCGGAACGGGTCTTCGATTTGGTGACCACGCCGGCCATCGTCGTGCCGGGCGCGAAGGCCATCAGCATGACGTCGTTCCGGCTGCGGAACCGGATGCCGCTGTTCATCACGGCGATTTGGACGCCGGCAAGCGGCGGAAGCTCGGGCGTCGTCTCCGGCGCCAGGGGAGATTTCTTCAGCATCGTTCGGATCTCTTGAAATCAGGGTTTTATGGGTTTGCCGTCTGGCGTGAATCGTTCGATCTTCGACCCTGATCGGAGTCGGTCGAGCGCGCCGAGCATCGCCTCGGCGCGCGCCTCCCGAGCGAGGTCCGCCTTCTGCTCGTAGAACGGCGGCTGGGACCCGTCCTTGAAGTCTTCGAGCAGAATGACGTGCCAGCCGAATTTGGTCTGGACCGGCTCTTCCGTAAACTTGCCCTTCTCCAGCGCGAAGGCGGCGTCGGCGAACGGCTTCACCATCTGCTCCTTCCGGAAATATCCGAGGTCGCCGCCCTGCTTGGCGGACGGACCGACCGAATGGAGTTCCGCGAGCGTCGCGAAGTCGGCCCCGGCGCGCAGGCGCTGGATGACTTCGACCGCCTTCGCCCGGTCGTTCACCAGGATATGACGCGCCTTCGCCTCCCGAAAGCTGCCGTCCTTCGCCATCGCTTCATAGCGGCGTCGCAGCAGGACCTCGGAGTCGGCGCCGTCGGCGGCCTTCTTCAAATAGGCGTTCGCGAGGATGCTGACCCGCGCCTCTTCCAGCGCCGCCTGCACCTCGGGGTCGTCATCCAGATTGTCGGCTTCCGCGGCGCGCGCGGCGAGCCGCTGATCGATCACGCGGTCGAGCATCGTGCGATAATACGTCTCGGGATCGATCGCGCCGAGGTCGCGGTCGAACGCGGCGAACATGCGCTGCAGGCTATCCATGCGGATGGGCGCGCCGTCGATGCGCGCGACGACGGCCTGCCCGTCCGCCGCGCCGGCCTTGACGCCCGCGGCGCCCGACGACCCGCCCTGGGCGGCCGCGGCGGCCGCCGCGAACAGCCAGACGCCCGCGAGCGTGATCGCGATTGCGCGCTCCATGATCGTCTCCCAACGAGCCGCCGGCGCATCAAATGGACGGCCAGCGGCGCATGCCATACTAAAGATCGAGGCCCAATGCACGGGCGCGATTACGCCTGCTGCGCGGCCCGGCGCCGGACGCCCTTCGTTGACAGGGCCGCAGGGCATACTTATCTGTCAACCCTGGTCTTCTCCCGGACTTGCAAGGGCTGCGCGGCGAAGCGTGGCGCAACCCCCTTTAAATTTTGAGGCACGCATGATTGGCGCCATTGTTAAGCGCGTTTTCGGCACTGCCAACGACCGATACGTCAAGTCGCTCAACTCCGTCGTCCAGAAGGTCAACGCCCTGGAGAACGAGTACGAAGCGCTGAGCGACGACGCGGTCCGCGGCCTGACCCAGAAATTCCGTGAGCGGCTCGCCGCCGGAGAAACGCTGGACGGCATCATGCCGGAAGCCTTCGCCGCGGTCCGCGAGGCGGCGAAGCGGACACTCGGCCAGCGGCATTTCGACGTGCAGCTGATGGGCGGATCGGTCCTCCACAACGGCATGATCGCCGAGATGAAGACCGGCGAAGGCAAGACCCTGGTGGCGACGCTGGCGGTCTACCTGAACGCCATCGAAGGCAAGGGCGTGCACGTCGTCACGGTCAACGACTACCTTGCCCGCCGCGACGCCAACTGGATGAGCGCGGTCTACAATTTCCTCGGCCTCTCCGTCGGCTGCATCGTCCACGGCCTGATGGACGACGAACGGCGCCAGCAATATGCCGCGGACGTCACCTACGGCACGAACAATGAGTTCGGCTTCGATTATCTGCGCGACAACATGAAATTTCGGCTGGACGATATGGTCCAGCGCCCGTTCAATTTCGCCATCGTCGACGAAGTCGACTCGATCCTGATCGACGAGGCGCGCACGCCGCTGATCATCTCCGGCGCGGCCGAGCAGTCGTCGGAGCTCTACCGGCTCGTCGACGCCGTCGTCCGCCATGTCGAGCCGGAGGACTACGAGAAGGACGAGAAGGCGCGCGCCGTCGGCATGACCGACGTCGGCACCGAGAAGATCGAAGCCGCGCTCAAGGAAGCCGGCATCCTGAAAGAAGGCGGCCTCTACGACATCGCCAACGTCTCGATCGTCCACCACGTCAATCAGGCGCTCAGGGCGCACACGCTGTTCGAGCGCGACACCGACTACATGGTGCGCGACGACAAGGTCATCATCATCGACGAGTTCACCGGCCGCGCCATGGAAGGCCGTCGCTATTCGGAAGGCCTGCACCAGGCGCTGGAAGCGAAGGAAGGCGTCGAGGTGCAGCTGGAAAACCAGACGCTCGCCTCGATCACCTTCCAGAATTACTTCCGCCTCTACCCGAAGCTGTCCGGCATGACCGGCACGGCGATGACCGAAGCCGGCGAATTCGAAGAAATCTACAAGCTGCGCGTGGTCGAGATTCCGACCAACGTTGCCGTCAAGCGCGAGGACTTCGACGACGAGGTCTATCGTTCGATGGCGGAGAAGAACAAGGCGATCATCGCCGAGATCCGCGAGCGCAACGAAAACAAGCAGCCGATCCTGGTCGGGACCGTCTCGATCGAGAAGTCGGAAGCGCTGTCGCGCGAGCTGAAGCAGGCGAAAATCGAGCATCAGGTATTGAACGCCCGCTATCACGAGCAGGAAGCGAAGATCATCGCGCTCGCCGGCAAGCCCGGCGCGGTCACCATCGCGACCAACATGGCGGGCCGCGGCACGGACATCCAGCTCGGCGGCAACCGGGAGATGATGCTGACCGACCGCCTGGCCGGCGTGAACGACCAGGACGCGGCCGAGCGCATCATCCAGGAAGTCGACGCGGAGATCGCCCAGGACAAGAAAATCGCGCTCGACGCCGGCGGCCTCTTCGTGCTGGCGACCGAGCGACATGAAAGCCGGCGAATCGACAACCAGTTGCGCGGCCGTTCCGGCCGTCAGGGCGATCCCGGCGCCTCGAAATTCTTCATCAGCCTCGAAGACGACCTGATGCGCATCTTCGGGTCGGAGCGGATGGACAACGTGCTGCGCCGTCTCGGTCTCAAGGAGGACGAGGCGATCGTTCATCCCTGGATCAATCGCGCGTTGGAAAAGGCGCAGGGCAAAGTCGAGGCGCGCAACTTCGAAATCCGAAAGAACCTGCTGCGATTCGACGACGTCATGAACGACCAGCGTAAGGTCGTCTACGAACAGCGCCGCGAGATCATGGACGCGGACGACGTCCGCGAAGACGTCGAGGACATGCGCCGCCAGGTCGTCGAGGATCTGGTCGCCGAGCACATTCCGCCGAACGCTCTGCCAGACCAGTGGGACGCCGAAGGCCTGCAGGCCGCGTTCCAGGCCAATCTCGGCCTCGACTACCCGATCCCGGACTGGGCGAAGGAAGAGGGCATCGCCGACGAGGAGATCACGAGCCGCGTCCTTGCCGATATCGACCGGCGCATGGCGGAAAAGGCGGCGAACTTCGGCCCGGACATGATGCGCTTCGCCGAGAAGAGCATTCTGCTGCAGCTGCTCGACCAGGTCTGGAAGGAGCATCTGCTCGCCCTCGACCACCTCCGCCAGGGCATTGGGCTCCGCGCCTACGCCCAGCGCGATCCGCTGAATGAATACAAGCACGAGGCGTTCGAGCTCTTCGAAGGCATGCTGGGCCGGCTGCGCACGGTGGTGACCGGCTCCCTGGTCCATCTGCAGATTCAGACGTCGGTTCCGGAGCCCGGCCCCGCGACGTCGCTAGGCGAGTTGCGCGCCGAGCATCCCGACGCCGACGCGGCGGGCCATGCTGCAATGGCGGCGGAGGCCGCCGAAGCGGGCGTCGCGCTCGACGAGCCGACCGATTCGCCGGCGCCCGCGCCGGCGCAGCAGCGCCCGCGGCAGACGCGCGGCGCGGCCGCGGCGGAGATCGATCCCAACGATCCCTCGACCTGGGGCCGCGTTTCGCGCAACGCCCCCTGTCCCTGCGGTTCGGGCAAGAAATTCAAGCACTGCCACGGCGCGCATCAGTAGCGCCGGTCACGGTTTCTCGCTGCGTCAAGCACTTCACGCCGCGACAGTTAGCATGCTAATTTCTAGGTAGCGTATATTTCGAAATGGAATCCGATGCGTCCGAGCTACAATCTCGGCCGGCAGATCGGGCGCCTGGCGCGGCTGTGGCGGACGGAGCTGGATAACCGGCTGAGACCGCTCGGCCTGTCCCAGGCGCGCTGGATCCTGCTGGTGCACCTCTCCGACGCCGAAGAAGGCCTCGCGCAACTCGATCTCGCCGAACGGGCGGGCGTCTCGGGGCCGACGCTCGTGCGGCAGATCGATCAACTGGAGGACGCGGGCCTCGTCGCCCGACGGGAAGACTCGCGCGACAGGCGCATCAAGCGCGTCCGGCTGACGGCGGCGGGCCGCGCCAAATTCGACGAAGTCGATGCGATCGCCGGCAATCTGCGCCGCGAAATCCTGGCCGACACGGACCCCGAAGACGTCGAAGCCGCGCTCGAGACGACGCGCCGCCTGATCGCCCGACTGGAAACGCTCGCAAAATCCCCGGCAGAGGGAACGGTATAAGATGGCAGACGAACCCAACCAGCCTGCCGGCTCGGCCCGGCCCAGCGATCCCGACGCCGCCGCCCGCCAGAACGCCGCGCCCTCCGGCGCAGCTTCCGCCCCGCCGCCGCCCCAGCGCCGGATGCGCGGCAAGGGCCTGCGCTATGTGATCATCGGCCTCGTGGCGGTGGTCGCGATCGCGTTCGCCGCGCGCGAGGTCGTGCTGCGCATGACGCACGTCTACGAGTACGACGCCCGCGTCGTCACCGACCACATCACCGTCGGCAGCCAGGTCGAAGGCAATCTGGTCGCGCTGAACGTCGATGCGGGCGACAGCGTCGCCGCCGGCGACGTGCTGGCCCAGGTCGACGACGAAGTGCAGCGCCTCGAACTCTCGGCGCTGCGCGCCGAACTCGCCGCCGTGCAGGCCGAGCGCGGCGAATTCGCCGCCAAAACGGACATGGTCTCCCGTCAGACCGACAGCCGCTACAAGACGCGGCTGACCACGGTCCGCGCCCAACAGGCCCGCCGCTCGGCGCTCGTCGCGGAGCTGACCCTGGCGCGCCAGGAGCTCAGCCGGTTCCGCAATCTCTACGAGCGCCGCGTCGTATCCCGGGCAAGTCTCGACCGCGCCCAGGCGGCGGTCTCCCGCCTGCAGAGCGACGTCCGCCGCGCCGAAGCGGAGATCGCGGCCTCCCGCGGCGAAGCGGCCGAGGCCGCCGCCGACAAGGGCGAACTCACCGTCATCGAGCGCGAGGTGGCGAGCCTGGAGTTCAAGGAAGCCCAGCTTTCCGCCCGGATCGCCCGGCAAGACGCGCTGATCGCCCAGCGCGCCATCCGTGCGCCACGCACGGGCGTGATCGACCGGGTCTTCGTCGAGGCGGGCGAGTATGTCGGCGAAGGCCGCCGCATCCTGATGCTGCACGACCCGGAGGACGTATGGGTCGAGGCCAACATCAAGGAGACCCAGGTGCGCCGGTTGAGCATCGGACAACGCGTCGACATTTCGGTCGACGCCTTTCCGGACGAGACCTTCGTCGGCCGCGTCGCGCAGATCGGCACGGCCGCGACGTCGCGCTTCGCCCTGCTGCCGACGCCCAACCCGAGCGGCAACTTCACCAAGGTGACGCAGCGCATTCCGGTGAAGATCGTGTTCGTCGAGCGCCCGCGGCAGTTGGCGCCGGGCATGATGGTCGAAGTCGACATCAAGGTTTCCGGCGACCTCTGAACGCCGAGGACGGACGTCCCATGGCGCTGGCCGCGGGCGAAAGCTATCGCAACTACACGGAGACCGAGCGCTGGCTGATGACCGGCGCCGGCCTCGTCGGCATGGTCGCGATGGTGCTCTCCTCGACCAGCGTCAACACCGCCGTGCCGGCGGTCATGGGCGCGTTCGGCGTCGGCCAGGACAAGGCGCAGTGGCTCTCGACCGCCTATTTCGCGTCGATGACGGGCGCGATGCTGTTGACGTCCTGGCTGCAACATCGCTTCGGCCAGCAGGCTGTCTTTCTTTGCACGATGGCCACATTCGCGGCCGGCTCCTTCCTCGCGTCCGGCGCGCCGGACTTCAACACCATCATCATCGCGCGCGTGATCCAGGGATTCTGCGCGGGCCTCGTGCAGCCGCTGACCATGGCGATCATCTTCACCGTGTTCCCGCCGGAACGACGCGGCTCCGCCATGGGCCTCTTCAGCCTGGGGGTGGTGCTCGCCCCGGCGCTCGGTCCCGCGCTCGGCGGCCTCGCCACCGACGAGCTCGGCTGGCGCTATGTCTTCCTGCTGCCGTTGCCGATGGCCGCGCTCGCCGTTCTCGCCGGCGGCGCCTTCCTGCCCTCGGGGCGCGGCGCCGCCTTCCGCCCGTTCGACTGGCCGGGCCTCGTCCTGATGGCGATCGCGCTCGGCACGATCCTTGACGGACTGG
>DAINCG010000030.1:7799-13963 GCA_036732525.1 Pseudomonadota bacterium
CTGGCGCTCGTCTGCTTCATCTGGCGCCAGTTGACGGCGCGCTACCCGATGCTCGACCTGCGCCTCTACGCCAACCCGCGCTTCGCCTCGGCGGCGATGGTTGGGCTGATCTTCGGCTTCGGCATGTTCGGATCAATCTACGCGATCGCCGTCTTCATGCAGCAGGTCCAAGGCTTCTCCGCGACCAAGGCCGGCGTCGCGCTGATCCCGGCCGGCATGCTGATGGTCGTGATGTTCCCGACAGCCGGCCGGCTGGTCGACCGCCTGCCCGCCCATATCCTGATCATGGCGGGCCTCTTCTGGTTCAGCATCGGCTTCGTCCTGATGTCGGTTTCGGACGCCAATACGCCCTATTGGCTCTTCGTCTTCTTCACGCTGGTGAACCGGTTCGGACTGTCGCTGATCATCCCTTCATTGAACACGGGCGCGCTCCGCTCGCTCCGCCCGGAGCAGGTGAGCCAGGGCGCCGGCATGGTCAATTTCGTGCGCACCCTCGGCGGCGCCGCGGGCGTCAATCTGATGGTCGTCTTCCTGGAGTCGGCGACGGCCGACCATGCCGTCACCATCACCGCCGGGCAGACGCCCGACAACAGCGCCGCCATGGAGCTGCTCGCGCGCACGGCGGACCTGATGCAGGACGCCGGCGTCTCCGCCAACGAGGCCTCGGCCGGCGCGCTGCACTATCTCGGCCAGACCGTGTTCGCCCAGGCGCAGACCCAGGGCTTCCAGGACACGTTCCTGCTGACGTCGATGATCGCGATGCTGGCGATGATCCCGGCCTACGTCATGGGCCGCGGCGCGGGGCGGAGCTGATTTACCGCTGAAGCCGCGCCGGCTTCCGCCCGCCCGTCGCCCAGTCGAGCAGTTCGGCCGTGTGCACGACCGGCGTCGCGACCGCGTCCTGCAGCTGCGCGATGCAGCCGATATTGCCGGCCGCGACGACGTCCGCGCCGAGCCGGTCGAGATTGCCGGCTTTGCGTTCGCGCAGCCTGGCGGCGATTTTCGGCTGCATGATGTTGTAGACGCCGGCCGAGCCGCAGCAGAGATGCGCTTCCGCCGGCGTCGCGACCTGGAAGCCCGCGTCCTCCAACAGCGCCTTCGGCTCGTCCTTGAGCTGCTGGCCGTGCTGCATCGAGCAGGCGGAGTGATAGGCGACCTTGATCGGCTCCGGCGGCTTCGGGTCGCGCAAACCGATTTCGCCCATGAACTCGACGATGTCCCGCGTCAGCGCCGAAACGCGCGCCGCCTTTTCGGCGAAGGCGGGATCGTTGCGCAGCATGAAACCGTAATCCTTGACGCTCGTCCCGCAGCCGGACGCATTGACGACGATGGCGTCGAGACCTGCGCCGTCGATCTCCGCGCTCCAGGCGGCGACATTGGCGCGGGCGGCGTCGTGTCCCTCCTCCGCCCGGCCCATGTGATGAACGAGCGCGCCGCAGCAGCCGGCGCCCTTGGCCACGACCACCTCGACGCCGTGGCGGTTGAGCAGCCGGATCGTCGCCGCGTTGATCTCCGGCGCCAGCGCCTGCTGGGCGCAGCCGGCAAGGAGCGCGACGCGTTTGACGCGCGGCCCGGCGGCCTGGTGGACGCGCGGGCCTTCCAGCGGCGAGCGTGGCGGAATGCTGGCCGGCGCCAGCCGCAGCATGGCGCCGAGCCGGCCGGGCGCGAACCGGGCGAGCGGCCTTGCGAACCAGGCCGCGGCAAGCGCCGCGCGAAAACGGTTCGGATAGGGCAGGATGCGCGCCAGCACGGCGCGGAGCGCCCGGTCGTGGAACGGCCGTCGGAAGGTCTTGTCGATGTGATGGCGGGCGTGGTCGATCAGGTGCTGGTAGTGCACCCCCGACGGACAGGTCGTCATACAGGAGAGGCAGGACAGGCAGCGGTCCAGGTGTTTGACGACCGTCTGCGTCGCCGGCCGCCCCTGCTCCAGCATGTCCTTGATCTGGTAGATGCGCCCGCGCGGGCTGTCGAGTTCGTCGCCGAGCAGCACATAGGTCGGACAGGTCGCGGTGCAAAAGCCGCAATGCACGCAGGTCCGGAGAATCTTCTCCGATTCCGCGACGTCCGCGTCTTTCAGCTGCGCCAGCGAAAAATTGGTCTGCATGGCCGTCTCGATGCCGTCGGTCTGAGATCGCCCGACGATCGATACAGGCTTCGACCGCTCTTACAAGCGCCGATTTCGCCCTGCGGGCGGCGGATCAGCCCTGGCGGGCCTTGAACTTCCGCACCTGCTTGTTGATCACGTAGATGCGGCCGCGCCGCCGGACAACCTGGCTGGCGCGATGGCGATTCTTGATCGTCTTCAGCGAACGCACGACCTTCATTGGTCCGACCCTCGAGCAGCAATCCCGTAGCAATACAACGCGCGCCGAAGCTCTCGCCCGGCGCGCGGAGACGGCTTTCTAGCGGAATTGCGGGCGCGCTGTCAATTCCAACCGCCCATTGCCGCAATATATCGGCGCGCCGCCGCATAGTCCGGGGCGACATAGGCCGCGCCGGCCGCGGCGAGGCGCTCGCCATGCCCGGCGCCGATATGGCCGCCAGCGAGCAGGCCGACGACCGTCATCCCGGCTGCAACCCCGGCCCGGACCCCGGACGGGCTGTCTTCCAGCACGACGCAGGCGTCCGCCGGCATGCCGATCCGCTCGGCGGCGAGAAGATAGACGTCGGGCGCGGGCTTGCCGCGCCGGACCATGGCGGCGCTATAGACATGCGTCCCGAAATAATCTTCGAGGCCGAGCGCGGTGATGCTCGCGGCCAGCCGTTCCGGCGTCGAGGACGACGCGACAGCCCTGGGCGCCGTACGGAATGCGTCCGCGAACTCCGCAAAGCCGGCGACCGGCCTTAGATCCGTCGCGAAGCTCACGAGCGTTCGGGCGAGCAGGCGCCCCGCGAAGTCCGCCGGCAGGTCCAGCCCGTGAATTTCGGCCGCCGCCGTCACGATCTCCGGCGGCTGCTTGCCGACATAGCGGGCATAGGATTGCTCCAGCGTCGTCGGCGCGCCGCACTCGGTCAAAAGATCGGCGAGCACCCGGTTCGCCAGCGGTTCGCTGTCGGCGACGACGCCATCGAAGTCGAAGAGGAGCGCGCGCCGCATGGGTCGGATCAAAGCTCCCGCGCCCGTTCCCTGAGCACGAACTTCTGCACCTTGCCGGTCGACGTCTTCGGCAGCGGGCCGAAGACGACGTGACGCGGGCATTTGAAGCGCGCCATGTGTGTCCGGCAGAATTCGATGACTTCGTCCGCCGTCGGTTCGGCGGCGCCTTCCTTCAGTTCCAGGAAGGCGCAGGGCGTTTCACCCCATTTTTCGTCCGGACGGGCGACCACGGCGGCTTCCGCGACGGCGGGGTGGCGGTAGAGCGTCTGCTCCACCTCGACGGAAGAGATATTCTCGCCGCCCGAGATGATGATGTCCTTCGACCGGTCCTTCAGCGCGACGTAGCCGTCTTCGTGCATGACGCCCAGGTCGCCGGTGTGAAACCAGCCGCCGGCGAACGCCGCCTGCGTCGCTTTCGGGTTCTTCAGATAGCCCTTCATGACGATGTTGCCGCGCATCATCACCTCCGCGATCGTCTCCCCGTCATAGGGGACGGGCTGCATCGTCTCCGGCTCCATGACGTCGAGGCCTTCGAGCGCGTGGTAGCGCACCCCCTGCCGCGCCTTCAGGGCGGCGCGGTCCGCCATCGGCAGGTCCGCCCAATCGTCCTGCGGCGCGCAGATGACGCTCGGCCCGTAAACCTCGGTCAGGCCATAGACGTGGGTGACGTCGAAGCCCTGCTTCTCCATCGCCTCCAACGTCGAGGGCGGCGGCGGGGCGGCGGCGGTCATGATCTTGACGACGTGGTCGAAGTCGCGCCGTTCGGCCGGCGGCGCGTTGGCGATCAGGTTGAGCACGATCGGCGCGCCGCAGAGATGGTCGACCTTGTGGTCGGCGATGGCGTCGTAGATCGCCTTCGCCCGCACCTGACGGAGACACACATGCGTGCCCGCCTGCAACGCGATCCCCCAGGGGAAGCACCAGCCGTTGCAATGGAACATCGGCAGCGTCGAGAGATAGATCGGATGCTGCGGCATCGCCCAGACATTGGCGTTGCAGATCGCGTTCAGATAAGCGCCGCGGTGGGAGTAGACGACGCCCTTCGGGTCGCCGGTCGTGCCCGACGTGTAGTTGAGCGCGATCGCGTCCCATTCGTCTTCGGGGCCACGATAGGGATAGGCCGCGTCGCCGCCCGCAAGGAAACTTTCGTAGTCGGTCTCGCCGATGCGCGCGCCAGGGCCCTCGTATTCCGTATCGTCGATGTCGATGACGACAGGCTTCACCGTCGCATGCTTGAGCGCCTCCGCCATGACGCCGGCGAACTCGCGGTCGACGAAAACGACGTCGGCCTCGCCGTGGTCCAGGATGAAGCCGATATTCGCGGCGTCGAGCCGGGTGTTGATGGCGTTCAGCACAGCGCCGGTCAGCGGCGCGCCGAAATGCAGTTCCATCGTCTCTGGGGTGTTGGCGCCCATCACGGCGACCGTGTTCCCCTTGCCGATCCCGCGCTTCGCCAGCGCGTCTGCGAGCTTGTGGCAGCGCGTACGCGTCTCAGCCCAGGTCATCCGGCGCGCGCCATGGATGACGGACGTGCGGTTCGGAAAGATCCACGCCGCCCGCTCCAGGAACTGCAGCGGCGTCAGCGGCTGGTAGTTCGCGGGCGTTTTGTCGAGGTGTTTGTCGTATGGGCTCGGCGACTTCGGCATGCGCGTCGGGTCCGGTTTCAGGTCGGTCATGGGATGGCCTAGTCTAAAAGGCGCGCCTGCGGGCGCGTCAACGCTGCTGGGAGACTAGGGCATGCGCATCGAACCATTCGAGGCCGCGCTCGGCGCTGAAGTCCTCGGGCTCGACGCGAGCCGTCCGCAGACGACCGAGACGTTCGCCCTGCTGCGCCGCGCGCTGGACGCGCATCTGGTTCTGCTGCTGCGCGGCCAGCGCCTGGACGACCCGGCGCTGCTGGCGTTCTCGCGCGGCTTCGGCGAACTCGATCCGCCCGGGCCGAACCCCTACGGCGCGCCGTTCTTGCCCGAATTTCCGGAGGTCAACGTGATCTCCAACGTGGTCGAAGACGGCCGGCCGATCGGCAATCTGGGCGCCGGCGAAGCGGTCTGGCACGCCGACATGACCTATATCGACCAGCCGCCGGTCGCCGCGCTCCTCTATGCGATCGAGGTTCCGGAAGGTCAGGGCGCCACCTATTTCGCCAATCAGTTCGACGCCTATGAAAGCCTGCCGGAAGACCTGGCCGACGCGGTCCGGGAGCGTCGCCTCGTCCATGACGCCGCGCATAATTCCGCCGGCATGCTGCGCAAGGGCCATGTCGAACCGACCGACCCGACCGAGACGGTCGGCGCCCGCCACCCGGTCGTCCGCCACGACCCGGCGACGGGGCTCCGCGCGCTCTTTCTCGGCCGGCGCCCGCACGCCTATGTGGAAGGATTGCCGCTCGCCGAATCCGAGGCGCTGCTCGAACGACTTTGGGCCCACGCGACGCGGCCGGAGCTGCAATGGCGGCACGATTGGCGACCCGGCGACCTACTGATCTGGAACAATCTCGGCGTGCTGCATCGCCGCGACCCGTTCGACCCGAACGCCCGGCGCGTCATGCACCGGACCCAGATCAAGGGCGCGGCCGGCATTGTTTGACGTTCGGACGGCGCCACATAGAGGGGCTGACCGACCGGACGACGAAAGGATGCCGGCATGAGCGAACAGGACCGGATCGCGGCTTCGACCGACGCAAGCTATCGCCCGACGGAGCCAGGCGCCCCGCCGGGCGGCGCTGCGCGGCCGGATGACGGCGACGAATACCGCACGATGGCGCTCGTCGCCTGGGCGCTTCTGCTGGCGGGCCTCGTGACGTTCATCGCCGGCGTCGCCGCCGTCGTGGTCGCATATGTGAAGCGTGGCGACGCGCCGACGCCGTGGCGCAGCCACTACGACGCGACTATCCGGATGTTCTGGATCTGGTTCCTGCTGACGCTGATCGGGACGCCGCTGATCTGGCTGTTCGGCCTCGGCTTCATCGTCCTCGCGGTCGCGACCGTCTGGACGGCCGTCGTCGGCGTCGGCGGGCTGATGCGGGCGGCGGAAAACCGCCCCGCGGCCTGACCGGAAAGAACCCTGG
>DAINCG010000030.1:14052-17219 GCA_036732525.1 Pseudomonadota bacterium
CCTCCGCCAGACGGCGCGCGAGGTCCTGCATCAGGGAGAGGCCCTGCAGGAAGCCCTGCGGGGTCAGCACCAGCTTGTGGTGCGGCTCCATGCGCGTCTGCGCGCCGGCCTGCTCTTCAGTCGGCAGGCTGCCGACTTCGAGCCGGATCATGCCGTTGCGAAAGGTGACGCTGGTAAAGCCGTCGGCGAAAATCTCTGGCGGCATGGAGCACGGACCCCCGTTCTTGGATGACGTTCGAACGGGTCCCTGCTTAGACGATTTGACTGCGGCCGGATAGGCGCGCGGTCAGGCTCAGTGGCTGAGCCGCTCCGCATAGGCCCTGAGCTTGGCGGCCAAAGCCCGGCCGGCTTCGCCCCCGTCGCCGCGGATATCGGCCGCGAGCACGCCTTCCGCGGCGGCGATATGCGCCTTCGCCACCTTCACCGCATATTCGTTCGGCTGTTCATAAGCGCGCAGAAAAGCGCAACCGGACGCGCCGATCTCCGACATCAGCTCCATGCCGACGCCGCCGCCCGCCCCCTTGAGATCGTGGAACACGGCGAAGACCTCGTCCCGGGCTTTCGCGTAGTCCTCCGACCCGAGTTCGCTGGCCGGCGCCTTAACGTTCTCAAGCGCCCGTCGGGCCCAGTCGACGAAGGCGCTCCGCGCCTCTCCGAGCATGGCCTCAAGTTCGCCGAACCCGGGTTCGTCGCTTGTGATCGATACCTTCGACCTGTTCAACGGCATGCGGATCGCCAATCAGTTGCGTAACAGACCCCATGTTAGGAAACAGATGCAATCAAAGGCTTAATATTCGCGTCGAATCACGTCAGGTCTCGCGCATAAACGCACTGAAGTGCTCGCTGACGTCCGCGACGGCGACGTCGAACAGCCGCTCGCCATGCTCGACGGAGGACAGCGAAGGGTCGGAACCGATCCGGCCGTCCGGGAACTGGCGGCGATAATCGTCGGCGCCGCGAATGACGCCCTTGGGCGCCACCTTCGGCGTCATCTCGACCGATTTGACCGCATGCGGCCACGCCCGCCAGGCGAGCGAGATTTCCGACGGCGTCGCGTGGCTGCCTTCCGCGTCGCCGTAAAGCTCGCGGCTGAGCTTGCGGACACGCGGCCCCATGAACCAGCTGTGCAGCTTCAGCCGCGGCGCGGCCGCGCCAGCGTCGGCGTAGATCTCGGAGAACGCGGCCGTCACGGTCGCGATGTTGCCGCCGTGCCCGTTCAGGAAATAGATCCGCTCGAAGCCGTGCCGCGCGAGGGAGCCGATCAGGTCTTTCAGCACGAGCAGCAGCGTCGCCGGCTTCAGGCTCATCGTGCCGGGAAAGGCCAGGTGATGCTGCGCCATGCCGAAGGCGATCGACGGCGCGACGAGCACGCCGTCCGACTCGCCGACCCGCCAGGCCACCTGCTCGGGGCAGATGACGTCCGTGCCGATCGGCCCGTTCGGCCCGTGCTGTTCGGTCGACCCGATCGGCACGATCACCCCCTTGTTCGATTCCAGGTGCCTCTCGACCTCGGGCCAGGTCATGTGGTGCAGCAGCATCGGCCGTCCTTTGTTGCGTCGCTTGGATCGAAATGCGACAAATTCACGAGAAAACAAGCAGACGCGAATAGACGTCTGCGACACGGGGAGCATACGCGCCGATGTCGATATCTGGCGAGCGCGCCAGTTGGATTCGCTCGAATCAGGGCGCCGGCACGATAATAGCTGCCCTCTGCGCCATTCTTCTGATCTATCTCCTCAATCAGGATTGGGTTTACGACGAACAGCGTGACGGCTTTCGTCTGGGCTTCTTCCCGGTGCTCGGGGCCGGCCTGATGCTGCTCTGCGCGCTCGCCTTGCTGGCCGACCGGCAGCGCCGCGCCACGACGCCGGAGATGGCCGCGATCCGGCCGGCCCGCACCGGCGCCGCGCTGCTCGGGCTCGCGTTGATGGGCGTCTACTATGTGCTCGCCTGGAACGCCCATTTCTCGCAGGACTGGCTGCGTGGGTTGCTCGACTTGATCCCGCTAACTGGCGAGTTCGTGCTGTGGACCTTCGTCTTCATGACCCTCGGCATGGTCCTGCTCGGCGTTCGGCCGGTTCGATCCGCCGCGGTCGCGAGCGCCGTGATCAGCGTCGTCGTCTTCGGCCTCTTCCGGCTGATCGGCATCGCGTTGCCCAGCAACTTCCTGCTGAGTTGAGGCCGGCGACATGATCAACGTTGACGCCCTCCATGAAGCCATCGGGATGGTCTTCACCTTTCAGACCCTGATGTGGCTCGCCATCGGCGTCACGATCGGCGTCGGCGTCGGGGCGATGCCGGGCCTGACCGCCACGACCGGCGTCGCCCTGATGTTGCCGCTGACGTTTTCGATGGACCAGGCGGCGGCGCTCGGACTGCTGATCGGCCTCTACAAGGGCGCGATCTACGGCGGCTCCATCTCCGCGATCAGTTTCGCGACGCCAGGCACGTCGGAGGCGGCGGCGACCGTCTTCGACGGCCACAAGCTGATGCAGCGCGGCAAGGGCAAGAAAGCCCTCCTGATCGCCCTCTATTCGTCCGTCACGGCGGACTTCCTGTCCGACGTCATCACCATCCTGATCGCGCCCCTGCTGGCGCTCGTCGCGCTGCAGTTCGGACCGTCGGAGCGGTTCTGGCTGATGGTGCTGGCGGTCTGCCTGCTCGGCGCGCTTTCGGGCTCGCATTTCGCCAAGGGCATGTTGAGCGCGGCGCTCGGCCTTTTTATCGGCACCATCGGCGCCGATCCGGTGAGTTCGGTGCCGCGCAACACCTTCGACCTCTGGTGGCTCGGCGAGGGCATCCACCTCATCCCGCTCGTCGTCGGCATATTCGCCATGGGCGCCATGCTGGAGAAAGTGGTCGAGTTGACCGCCGTCCGCCAGAAGACCCGGCGGATCGGCGGGGCGATCCGCGGCCTGTTCACCATGAGCGGCGAGGGTCTGAGCTTCCGCGAATACCTCTCCTGTTGGAAGGAAATGGCGATCGGGCTCGGCGTCGGCACCTTCGTCGGCATGCTGCCGGGCCTCGGCTCCACCGTAGGCGCCTTCCTCAGCTACGGCGTCGCGAAGCAGGCCTCGCCGCACAAGAAGCTCGGCACCGGCCGGATCGAGGGCGTCGCGGCGGCGGAGGCCGGGAACAATGCGACCGTCGGCCCGACGCTGGTGCCG
>DAINCG010000030.1:17260-19427 GCA_036732525.1 Pseudomonadota bacterium
TGGCGTTCGGCATTCCGGGCAGCGCCGTCGCGGCGCTGATCGGCGCGGCGCTGATGCTGCAGGGCGCCACGCCCGGACCCCGCATGTTCGAGCTCTACCCCCACATCATCTATTCGCTGTTCCTGGTGCTGCTGATCGGCAACATCTTCAATCTCGGCATCGGCCGCATCTTCGCCTTCGTCTACGCGAAGCTCGGCGAACTGCCGGCGCCCATGCTCGTCCCGCTGGTCATGGGGATGGCCGTGATCGGCGCCTATTCCTACGCCAACAACGAGTGGGACGTGCTGGTCATGCTGGTTTTCGGCGTGCTCGGCCTCGTCATGCGGCTGTTCCGCATACCGGAGGCGCCGCTGATCATCACCTTCCTCCTGGCGCCCCAGGCCGAGGAAAACCTTCGGCGCGGCCTCCTCATCAACGAAGGCGACTGGTTCCAGACCCTGCTGAACAGCCCGCTCGCGGTCGGTCTCGCGCTCGCCGTCGTGCTGCTGACCTTCATCTCCTCGCGCATTCGAATCGCCGAGCGGATGGCCGAACTTTCCGAAGAAGAGGCGAAGTCCGAAACGCCGGAAACCGCCCGCTAAGACCAACCACCAAAAGGACGCAAACAGGAAGGAGACCCAACATGTTCATGGATCGACGCACCCTCCTCGCAGGCATGGCCGCCGCCATGACGTTCGCGGCGCCGGCTTCGGCGATCGCCGCGGAATATCCGAACGACACGATCAAGACCGTCGTGCCCTTCGGCGCGGGCGGCGGGACGGATCGCTGGGCGCGCGTCATGTCGTCCGGCGCGTTCGACGTCTTCGGCCACGGCATGCACGTCCAGAACCGGGGCGGCGCCGGCGGCACGATCGGCTGGAAGTTCATGATGGACCAGGAGGCGGACGGCCATACCATCCTGCTGGCGAGCCCGACCCCGGTCATGGCGGCGCTGATGGAGAAAAACCCGCCGTTCGATCCGGCGAACGTCAAGATCCCGGCCTACTACTCGGTCATGAAGCCGACGCTGGTGGCGCAGAAGGACAAGCCCTACTCGAACTGGGACGGGCTCGTCGCCTACCTGAAGGATGAGAACAACAAGAAGCTGACCGTCGGCGGGACGATCACCCAGCTTCTGGGCCCGACCAGCCTGCTGGCGCAGCTGGGCCTGGAGAACCGGATCATCCTCGTGCCGTATTCGGGCACCGGCAAGGCGGTCAACGACTTCCTGGGCGGCCACATCGACATGGCGGCGGTCACGACGTCGACCGCGGTCAACCTGGCCGAGAAGCACGCGATCGTCGTCAATGCGTCCAGCCTCGAATATCCGAAGGCGGCCGCCGCGACGCTCGGCGACGTGCCGAACGCGACCAAACTCGGCCTGAAGCCCTTCGACCCGCCGCGGTTCATCGCGATGCATCCGGACACGCCGGACGATCAGGTCAAGATGATGGGCGAGAAGTTCGGCGCGCTCTTGACCGAGGAGTCGGTCGCGAAGCTGATCGGCAAGCTCGGCGAGGACGTCGTCTATGTCGGGCCGGACAAGGCGGACGCCGCCTACAAGGACGTCCTGGCCGAAGCGAAGAAGTACCTGCCGCTCTTCCAATAGGCGGCTATGGCGGCGGCCGCGCGGGCTTCGGCCCCCGCCGGCCGCCCGCCGCGACGGCGGCGAGGGCGAGGCCGACGAGCGCCATCGCCGCCGCCATTCGGGCGCTCACGGGCGTTTCGAGAACGGCCGCGCCGATCGCCGCCGCCGTGACTGGGCTGAGCGCCAGGAAGGCCGTCACGACGCCCGCATGTGCGTTCGAAAGCGCGTATAGCCAGAGCAGGTAGCCGACGCCGCTGGACAGGCCGACAAACCCGACGAGCGCCCAGGCCTGCCACGACCAGGCCGGGAGCGGCGCCCCGCCGCCCCAGACCGCCCAAAGCGCCGCCAGCGGCGGCAGGGACGCCGCCATAGCGACGGCGCTGACCTTCGCGACCCCATAGCGTGCGAGATAAGGCCGATAGAAGACCGCGCAGACCGCGGCGACCGCGGTCGCCGCAAAAGCCAGCAGGAGACCGATCCACTCCTCCGCGCCGAGGCCGCCCGCCAACGCTTCAGCGGAGAAGAGGACGCCGACGCCGACGACCGAAATCACGATCGCGACGCCCGTCCGGATCGGCAGCGCAACGCCGCCGACGAGCC
>DAINCG010000031.1:0-2556 GCA_036732525.1 Pseudomonadota bacterium
GCCGCATAGCTGAGCGCCATGCGATGCCGCAGCACGGCTGGCGCAAGCGCCACGACATCGTCGAGCGACGGCGAGAGCCGGCCGTCGATCAGCGCGCGGGCGCGGGCGGCGAGCGACAGCGCCTGGCTGGCGCGGGGGCCCGGCCCCCAGGCGACGGCCCCCGGCGGCAGCGGGCTGTCCGGCGCATCCGGGCGGGCCGAGCGGACGAGCCGCAGGATGCCCTCGATCACGTTCTCGCCGATCGGCATGGCGCGCACCGACGCCTGCGCCTCCAGGAGGTCGCGGTCGCTCATCGCGGCTTCGGCGGCGCTGGCGGCGCTGCCCGTCGTCGCGGCGAGAATCTGACGTTCCGTGTCGAGGCTCGGGAAATCGATGCGGATTTCCAGGAGAAAGCGATCGAGCTGCGCTTCCGGCAGCGGATACGCGCCTTCCTGTTCGATCGGATTCTGGGTCGCGAGCACAATGAACGGGGACGGCAGCGCGCGGTTGACGCCTCCGATCGCCACGTTGCGCTCCTGCATCGCCTGCAGCAGCGCCGACTGCGTGCGCGGGCTCGCGCGGTTGATTTCGTCGGCCATCAGCAGTTGGCAGAAGACGGGGCCTTCGATGAAGCGGAAGCCGCGTCGACCGTCGTCGCCTTCTTCCAGCACTTCCGAGCCCAGGATGTCGGCCGGCATCAAGTCCGGCGTGAACTGGACCCGCTTGGTCGAGAGCCCGAAGACCGTCGCGATGGTCTCGACCAGGAGCGTCTTGCCGAGGCCGGGGACGCCGACGATCAGTCCGTGTCCGCCGGCGAGCAAAGTCGCCAGCACCTCCTCCACGACCTTGTCCTGGCCGATGAACGCCTTCGCGATGGCGGCGCGCGCCGCCGCCAGCTTTTCGCCGGCGCGTTCGAAGTCCATTGCCGCGACTGTCGCTGCCGATGCGTCGTCCATATAACCTTCGCCCTTCCTGCTGCGGCCTGGACCTCGCTGGCCTCGTCTCAGCCAGTCGAACCTCTATTATAGGCGAGAGACGGGAAAATTTGGCGGCCGCTCGCTGAGCCGTGATCGAGATTCGTGCATAACTTCGGCAAAGGTATGGCGGTTTTGGACCAATGACAGACCGAGACGAAAAATTGGAGGCGATCGCCGCGTCGACGAAGGCTGCGGGTCAGCCGGGGCGCACGCCGATCGACAAGGGACACTTCGGCATCAAGATCGACGCGGAAGGCGTCTGGCATCATGGCGGGACGCCGTTTCCGCGCATCGCGCTCGCCAAGTTGTTCGCGACCGTTCTGAAGCGGGACGAGACCGGCCAGCACTGGCTGCAGACGCCGGTCGAGAAGGGCCGCATCGACGTCGAGGACGCGCCCTTCGTGGCGGTCGAGATGTCGGTCGAGGGGGACGGCGAGGCGCAGTCGGTCCGCTTCCGCGACAATCTGGACAACTGGACGCCGCTCGACGCCGACCACCGGCTCCGCATCGTCGAGGCGCCTGAGCCGGATGGGCCGCGGCCCTACATCGAAGTCCGCGACGGCCTGGAAGCGCGGCTCGCCCGTCCGGTCTACTACGAACTCGCCGAGCTTGCCGTCGAAGACGCGACGGGCCAGCGGATGGGCGTGTGGAGCGGCGGCGTCTTCCACGACCTCGGCCCCGCGGACGACGAGGCATGACGCGGGAACAGATACAGGCGCGGCTGAAGCCGCTCGACGATGTTTTCCGTGCAGTCGAACTGGCCGAAGCGCCGCTTCGCAGCGACTTCGATCTCAGGCCGGACGGCACGCGCGGCCGGGGCGTTACGGACCGGCCGCTGAAGCCGGCCGCGGTCCTTGTGCCGATCGTGAACCGGCCGGACGGCCCGACCGTGCTGCTGACCCAACGGACCGCTCACCTGAAGAAGCATGCCGGTCAGATCAGTTTTCCCGGCGGCGGCGTCGAGCCCGAGGATGCGCATCATGTCGAGACGGCGCTCCGCGAGACGGAGGAGGAGATCGGCCTCGACCGGCGGCACGTCACGCTGCTCGGCCGTCTTTCGCTCTACGAGACTTCGACGGCCTACGGCGTGACCCCGGTGGTCGGATGGATCGAGCCGCCGTTCGACCTGAAGATCGACCGGTTCGAGGTGGCCGACGTCTTCGAGACGCCGCTCTCCTTCATCCTGGATCGTGAGAACCACGTGAAGGAGTCCGCCGTGCGGGATGGCGTCAGGCGCTCGTTCTATGTCATGCCCTACCATGGCCGGCGGATCTGGGGGGCGACGGCCGGCATGCTGGTGAACCTGACGGACATGCTCGAGGGCCGGGGAGAGGCGGCATGAGAAATGCGCTGGCGATCCTCATCCCGCTGCTCGCGCCGACGCTGATCTACATCTACTTCAAGTCCCGGCAGGGCCAGACGCCGGTGCTGGCGGCGAAGGATGCGCCCTGGATCTGGCTGGCCGCCGCCGGCGTGACGCTGGCCGCGGTCGGCCTGATCGTCGTCTGGCTGACGTCCGGCGGCGGGCCGCAGTCGGTCTATCGGCCGGCGCACCTGGAGGACGGCAAAGTCGTCCCCGGAGAACTGTCGGCGCCCGAAC
>DAINCG010000031.1:2631-4589 GCA_036732525.1 Pseudomonadota bacterium
GGATGCCTTCGGGGCCGCGGGCGTCGAAGTCCGGTTCGTCGGCGGAGTCGTCCGCGATGCGCTGGCCCGGCGGCCGATCGCGGACGTCGATCTTGCGACCCCGGCGCCGCCCGAGCGCACGCTCGACCTCTTGCAGCGCGCGGGACTGAAGACCCTGGACGTCGGTCGGGCGCACGGCACGATCACGGCGCTTGTCGACGGCCGCGCGATCGAGATCACAACGCTGCGGCGCGATGTGGAGACCGACGGCCGCCATGCCGTCGTCGCCTTCACCGACGACTGGCGGGCGGATGCGGAGCGGCGCGACTTCACCATCAACGCGATGTCGGCCGACCGGTCGGGCCGGGTTTACGACTACTTCGGCGGCTTCGAGGACCTGACCGCGGGCCGCGTCCGCTTCGTCGGCGATGCCGATTCGCGGGTGCGCGAGGACTATCTGCGCATCCTGCGCTTCTTTCGGTTCCACGCATGGTACGGCGTCGGCGCGCCGGACGCGCCGGCCGGGACGGCCTCGCCAAGGTTTCGGCGGAACGGGTGCGCGCCGAATTGCTGCGGCTGCTCGCGGCGCCCAACCCGGCGGCCGCGGTCAAGGCGATGACGGCCGCCGGCGTGACGGAATGCCTGACCGGCGCGCCGGGCGGCGATCTTGACCCGCTGCTTGCGGCGGAGCGCGCGGCGGGCGCCCCGCCCGATCCGCTCGTCCGGCTCGCCGCGCGCGCCGGCGGTCCGCCCGCCCGCGATCTCAGGCTGTCGAGCCGGGAGCAGGCGACGCTTGCGGCGTTGGCGCCGCCCTGGAACGACCTCGGCGTCGACCCTCGCGCCTGGCGGGACCGGCTCTACGCGCTTGGCGGGGAGCGTTTTCGCGGGCGCGCCCTGCTCGCGGCGACGGCGGGGGAGGCGGAACAGCTCGCGCCGCGCCTCAAGCTCGCGGACACGTGGCGCGCGCCGACATTCCCGCTGAAGGGGGCGGACCTCCTGGCGCTCGGCGCCACGCCGGGGCCGCGCCTCGGCGCGCTGCTTGCCGAACTGGAAGATGAATGGCGCGCGGCGGACTTCGCGCCGGATCGCGATACACTTCTGGCGGCCGCCCGCCGCCGCATCGGGAGACGCCCATGAGCGACGACGTCCAGGCCGTGCTTGCGGCCAATCAAGCCTTCTACGACGCCTTCGCCGGGGGCGACATGCGCGCGATGTCGGACATCTGGGCGGCTGCGGCGCCGGTCGCCTGCGTGCATCCGGGCGCGCCGCTGCTGGTCGGCCGCGCCACTGTGCTCGAAAGCTGGGCGTCGATCCTGGAAGCGCCGGAGCGTCCCAATATCGAATGCTTCCAGCCGGTCGCGCATATGATCGGGAACGCGGCGTTCGTCACGTGCTACGAGCGCCTGGGCGGCGCGCAGGGCGCCGTGCTGCTGGCGACAAACGTTTTCGCGAAGGAGGGCGAACGGTGGCGGATCGTCCATCACCACGCCAGCCCGACGCCGGTTTCGCCGCCCCGGCCCAGGGCGCCTGCGCCCGACCACGTTCTCCATTAGACTTCGACAAAACAGCCTGACTTCAGGGGGGAACCATGACCGCTGCCCAGACCGTTCGCGCGAACGGCATCGATATCCGCTACGCCGACGAAGGGCCGAAGGACGCGCCCGCCGTCGTGATGAGCCATTCGCTCAGCGCCGAACTCGCCATGTGGGAGCCGCAGGCGGCCGCGCTCCGGGATCGCTATCGCGTCATTCGTTATGACACCCGCGGCCACGGCGGCTCCTCCGCGCCCGAAGGCCCTTATACGCTCGACCTGCTGGCCGACGACGCGATCGCCCTGATGGACGCCCTCAAGCTCGACAAGGCGCATTGGGTCGGCCTCTCCATGGGCGGCATGATCGGGCAGACGCTGGCGCTGAAGGCGCCGGAGCGGCTCCGTTCGCTGACGCTCGCCGACACGTCGTCGGGCTATCCGCCGGAAG
>DAINCG010000031.1:4607-5363 GCA_036732525.1 Pseudomonadota bacterium
TGCGAACGCGCGCGCCAACGGCATGGCCTCCGGCGTCGACGCCACCATCGACCGCTGGTTCTCGCCGGGCTTCGTCGCCGCGTCGCCGGCCGTCGTCGACCCGGTCCGCGCCATGATCCGGGCGACGCCGGTCGAGGGCTATTGCGGCTGCGGCGCCGCCATCGCCAAGCTGAACGTGACGCCCCGGCTTGGCGATATCGCGACGCCGACTTTGATCATCTGCGGCGAGGACGATCCCGGCACGCCTGTCGCCATGTCGGAAATCATGCGCGACGGCATTCCGGGCGCCGAACTCGTGATCCTGCCGATCGCCCGCCATCTTTCGAATCTCGAGGACCCGACCGGCTTCAACGCGGCGCTCGCCCGTTTCCTCGACGCGCATTGAGGAGGCGGACCGTGGCCAAGTCCAAAACCGCCCATTCCGAGGCGCCGCCGCCCGTCGGCTTCGTCTTTCCGCCCCGCGACGTTCAGGTCGAGCGGGAGCGGCAGCGCCGCAAGCTCGACTGCTGCGGCATCGACGCCGACGTGTGGGGCGACGCAGCCGATCCGAGCTTCTTCGCCTTCTACACGATCATGGCGCAGCGTTGGACCGGCCGGTCGATCAACGGCAACGTCCATATGACCCAGGTCTACGACCTGAGCGCGGCCCTGCCGCTCGACGCGCCCTTGACGATGTCCGGCAAGGTCGTCGCGATCGACCCGCATCCACGCGGCAACGTCGTCTGGGCCGACTTCGTCTTCGCCGCGCCCGACGGC
>DAINCG010000031.1:5389-17486 GCA_036732525.1 Pseudomonadota bacterium
ATCGTTCGAGCCTCAATCCCGGCGAAGGCGACGCCGACGCGCGCCGGCGGACGCCGCCGCCGCTGGACGTCGCGCGCATGTCGGAAATCTTCCAGACGTCGCTCGAGCCGGAGAAGGTCGCCGCCTTTTCGGACGAGGCCGAGAACCTGATTCATTCCGACCCCGCGACGGCGGAGCGGTTCGGCTTCCGCGCGCCGATCGCGGGCGGACTGATGGCCTCGCACATCATGCTGGGCGCGCTCGCCGCGGAGGCCGCATCCGGCCCGGTTACGCGCCTCAAGGGCGAGATCGCGTTCCTCCGGCCGATGTTCTGGGACGAGCGGCTGCGGCTTTATGCGACGCCGGCGGGCGCGGGGCCGCGCGACCTCGCGCTGATCGGCGACGACGACAAGCCGCGCTGCCGCGCGCGGATCGACGACATCGGCTTCGGCGGCTGAGGCCGATGCGCGCCACGCCCGATTTTCCGGACTTCGCGGACTACCTCGCCGCCGTCCGCGATCTCAGCCAGACCGTGCTCCGGCCGAACGAGCATCGCCTGACCCGCGAGGCGGGCGTGCCGGCGGACCTGACCGACGCCTTGAAGGAGATCGGTCTGTTCGGCATCTCGATCCCAGAAGACTATGGCGGGCTCGGCTGCACGATGGTCGAGCAGGTGCTGCTGACCTTCGAGTTCACGCAAGCCTCCTGCGTCTACCGCTCGCGCTTCTCGACCACGATCGGACTGACGTCCCAGGCGATCCTGGATTTCGGGACGGAGGCGCAGAAGCGGCGCTACCTGCCGGCGATGGCGACGGGCGAGTGCACCGGCTCCTTCGCGCTGACAGAGCCGGAGGCGGGATCGGACGCGGCCGCCCTGACGACGCGCGCCCGGCGGGACGGCGACGACTGGGTCATCGACGGGGAAAAGCGCTACATCACCAACGCGCCCCAGGCGGATGTCTTCCTGGTCATGGCCCGCACCGATCCGAACGACCTGACGGCCAAGGGCATTTCCGCGTTCCTGGTCGACGCCAAGACGCCGGGCGTCAGCGTCGGCGAGCCGCCGCGCATGCTCGGCAACGAGGGCAGCCATGTCTGCTACGTCTGGTTCGAAGGGGCCCGGGTCGGGGCGGACGCGCTTGTCGGCGGCCGGGAAGGCGCCGGCCTCCGCGCGGCGCTTCGCGGCATCAACCACGCGCGTCTGCACGTCGCGGCGACCTGCGTCGGGCAATCGATCCGGCTGATCGAGGAAATGACCGCCTACGCCCGGACGCGCCGTCAGTTCGGCCAGCCGATCGGGGAGTTCGGTCAGATTCAGGCGATGTTGGCGGACAGCCAGGCGGAGATGCTGGCGGCGCGCGCACTCTGCCTCGACTGCGCGGCCAAGTTCGATGCGGGGGATGCGATCCCGCATATCGAGATCGCGTCCGCCAAGCTCTTCGCCAGCGAAACCGTCTCGCGCATCGCCGACCGCGCGGTGCAGACGCTCGGCGGCATGGGCTACATGGAGGACATGTCGGAGATTCCGCGGCTCAGCCGCGACGTACGTCTGTTCCGGATCTTCGAAGGGGCGAGCCAGGTGCAGCAGGCGAACATCGCGCGCGCCATGCTGCGCGGGTGACGGGCGCCGCATTGCTTCCCGTCATACCGACGCCATATTGAAAGGGCCCATGGCAATCCGGCGACGCGCCGAAACAGGGAGACCAGGACAGCTCATGAACCGGATCGTTCTGGCGGCAGGACTTGCCGCGATGCTCGCCGCGCCGCTTGCCGGCGCCTATGCGATGTCGTCCTCGTCTTCCGCGGACGTCAGCATCGGGGACGTGAAGCGCGAGGTGGACAAGGAAAACTACGACGACGCCATCATGAAGGCGGAGATGTATCTGAAGGACAATCCGCGGTCGGCGGACGCCTACAACTACATCGGCTACTCCCATCGCCAGCAGGGCGACTACGAGGCGGCGCGCAAGGCCTATGACCGCGCGCTACAGATCGATCCTTACCACGTCGGCGTGCACGAGTATTACGGCGAGTTGCACATCAAGCTCGGCGATCTAGCCAAGGCCGAAACGCATCTGGCCGAACTCTCGCGCATCTGCGGCACCTGCCTGGAGCAGCGGACGCTGAACGAGAAGATCGCGCAGGCGCGCGCGGGCGGCTGATCTAACGGCGCTGACGCGATCCGGCGTCAGGCCGGGTCGCCGACCGTCGCCTTGACCTGCTCCAGCATCTCGAAGTTCTGCCCGCTCGCAACCATGCAGGACATGCCGTTCGGCATGGTCACGATGATCGTGAACGTCTGGCGCTCCGCCGTGGCGGCAAGCACTTCGAGAACCCCGCCGTTGGACGCCATGCCGATCGCGACAGGCGCCTCGGCATAGTCGTTCGCCAGCTTGGCGAGGATGGTCGTGCGTTCTTGGCAAGGAACCGCGGCGCTTGCGGCGCTCGTCGCGGCCAACGTCATCAGTGCGGCCGCGGCCGCCATCAACCCCCATTTCATGCCCGGATCTCCTCCAGTGGTTGGGGCCAGTCCGTCCCGTCGTCCTGTCGCCCGAAGCGCTTCCGAAAGCGTTTCCCCGAACTGGGATGGATAATCCGGCGTTTAGGTTAACGGCGTCTGAACCGGCGGCGTTCTTGCGGTCGGTCGGTTTGGCGGGAACAATCCCGGCCGACTTCCCCCTGACCGCCGGATTCCCATGACCGACAACGCCCGCCGCCTGATCTATTTCGAAGATTGGATGAACACGTCCGCCGCCCTCGCCAAGCTTGATGAGGCGCCGGACGTCCAGGTCGACCGGCTGACCTATGCCGGCGACCGGGCGGAGAACGAACGCGCCGTCTCTCGCGCCCACGGCTATCAGGTCCAGTCGCGGACGGAACTGCAGGCGCCCTGGTTCCCCGACGCCGAGTTCCTGGAGCGCGCGCCGAACCTCGTCGCGGTCTCCGCCACGGGCGCGGGCTACGACTACATCGACGTCGCGGCCTGCACCGCCGCGGGGATCGCCGTGGTCAATCAGACCGGCACGAACAAGGAATCGGTCGCGGAGCACGCGCTCGGCATGATGCTCGCGCTCTCCAAGCAGATGATCCAGGCGGACCGAAACCTGCGCCGCCGGGCTGGGGTCGACCGCATGGAGTTCTCCGGAGGCGAACTGCTCGGCAAGACCGTCGGCATCGTCGGCGTCGGCCAGATCGGCACGCGGACGGCGGAGCTTTGTCGCCGCGCCTTCGACATGCGCGTCATCGCCTACGACCCCTATGTCGACGCCGAGGAGCTTGCCCGGCGGGGCGCGGAGAAGGTGGATTTCGACACGCTCTTGGCGGAGTCGGACTTCGTCACAATCCATTGCCCGCGCACGGAGGAGACGCTCGGCATGTTCGGCGCCGCCCAGTTCCAGGCGATGAAGCCGTCCGCCGTATTCGTGACGACCGCGCGGGGCGGCATCACGGACGAGCCGGCGCTGGCGGTTGCGCTCAAGAACAGGGATATCCTCGCGGCCGGCGTCGATGTCTTCTGGGAGGAGCCGCCAAGCCCCGACCACCCGCTGATGGAACTCGACAACGTGCTGGTGACGCCGCACCACGCCGGCATCACCTATGAGGCGAACCGCAACATGTCCGTCGGGGCGGCCGAGCAATGGATCGCCATCCTCCGCGGCAAGCGCCCGCCGCGTCTCGTCAACCCGGAAGTCTGGCCGGCCTATCAGGACCGTTTCGCGCGCATTCTGGGCGAGCGGCCGGAAGACTGATGGCGGCGGCGATCCGCGACCTCGCGCCGGAAGATCTCGAATGGGTCCATGCGCTGAATGAGGCGCACGCAAGGGAACTTGCCGCCTTGCCGGCGGACGCCTTCGCAGCGCTCGTCGCGGGCGCGCGCCATGCCCGCATCGTCGAAGAGGCGGCCGCGTTCCTGCTGGCTTTCGACCGAAAGCCGGCGCCCGTCAGCCCGAATTTCGATTGGTTCGCAACGCGATACTCGAACTTCTTCTACATCGATCGCGTCGCCGTCGGCGCCAGTTTCCGTCGGCGCGGACTGGCGATGGCCCTCTATGAAGACCTGTTCGTTTCGGCGAGAGCCGCGGGCGTGGAGCGGGTCGCGGCGGAGGTGAACGCCGATCCGCCGAACCCTGCGTCGCACGCGTTCCATCGCCGCCTCGGTTTTCAACCTGTCGGCAAAGCCTACCTCGCCGACCGCGACAAGACGGTGACCTACTACCTTCGCGAGCTCGGCTGAGCGACGCCTGCGCGCGCCCGATCGGGAACGATCGGGCGTGGGCGTCTGTTCAGTAGGGCAACCGTGCTCGAAAGAAGGGTCAGTCGCCCCGTGTCGAAATCCGCAACCGCACTCCGCAAGCCCGGCGTCTCGCGACGGGGCTTTCTCAAGGGCAGTTCCGTCGTCGCCGGTTCTTTCGGCATCGGCATCGGCGCTGCCGAAGCCCACGAGGCCGAAGCCAGCGACGCGGCGCGAACGATCGCGCTGACGGTCAACGGCAAGACGCGTCATGTCTCGGTCGAGCCGCGCACGACGCTGGTCGAGGCGCTCCGCGACAATCTCGGCCTGACGGGCACGAAGATCGGCTGCAATCAGGGCCAATGCGGCGCCTGCACCGTGCTGATGAACGGCGCCCGCGTGAACTCATGCCTCATGCTCGCGGTCATGGCCGAGGGCGCCGAGGTTGTGACCATCGAAGGCTTGGCCGACCCGGGCGGCGACCTGCACCCGATGCAAGCCGCTTTCGCCGAGCATGACGCCTTCCAGTGCGGCTACTGCACGCCGGGTCAGATCCTGTCCGCCATCGCCTGCATCGACGAAGGCCATGCCGGCAGCGCCGCCGACATCCGGGAATATATGAGCGGCAATCTCTGCCGCTGCGGGGCCTATCCGAACATCGTCGCCGCCGTCCAGCAGGTCGCGGCGAGCAAGCGGGGTTAGACCATGAAGAACTTCGCCTATGCCCGCCCCGCAAGCCTCCGCGACGCCGCGGAGGCGGCGGCCGCGGACGGCGCGCATGTCGTCGCCGGCGGCACGACGATGGTCGATCTGATGAAGATCGGCGTTCTCGAGGCCGAGACGCTGGTCAGTCTTTCAGGCCTCTCCGGTCTCTCGGGGCACGAAGTCGGGGCCGAACGGCTACGCTTCGGGGCGCTTTCGACGATGGCGGCTGTCGCCGACGACCCGAAGGTCGTCCAGGCGTTCCCCGCCCTTTCCGAAGCCTTGTGGAAGGCGGCCAGTCCGCAACTCCGCAACGTCGCGACGCTCGGCGGCAACATCCTGCAACGCACGCGCTGTCCTTATTTCCGCGACGCGGCCTACAGCCAGTGCAACAAGCGAAGCCCGGGCTCGGGCTGCGCCGCGCTGGACGGGGGCGAGACGACGCTGCACGCGATCCTCGGCGGCTCGAACGCCTGCGCCGCCATGTATCCCGGCGACTTCGCACAGGCGCTCGTCGCCTTCGACGCCGAGGTTCGGACGCAGGGCGCCGACGGCGGACGTACGATCCCCTTCGCCAAACTGCATGTACGGCCCGGCGACCGCCCGGAGGTCGAGACCGTGCTGAAGCCCGGCGAGATCGTGACCGAGATCTCGCTCGCCGTGATCCCGGCCATGGCGAACTCCCACTACCTCAAGGCGCGCGACCGGGAGAGCTATGCCTTCGCGGCTGCTTCGGCGGCCGTCGGCGTCGAGATGGACGGCGATGCCGTGCGCGATGTCCGCATCGGGCTCGGCGGAGTCGCCAGCACGCCCTGGCGGGCGACGGCGGCGGAGGCGAGCCTGAAGGGCAAGCCGCTGACCGAGGAAACGGCTCGGGCGGCCGGCCGCATCGCCTTCGAAGACGCCGAGCCGCTCGAAGGCTCGGCCTACAAGATCGCCCTCGGGGCCGACGTCGTGGCCGGCGCCCTGATGCAGGTGAAGTCCCGCATGGGAGCGAAATGATGGCCCAGACGATCAACACCGAAGTCACCCGCACCGATGCGCGCCGCAAGGTCACGGGCGCTGCGACCTACGCGGCCGACGCAATTCCGGCGGGGATGCTCCACGGCGCGCTGGCGTGCTCCTCGATCGCGGTCGGCCGCATCCTGTCCATCGACGTCTCCGCCGCTGAGGCGGAGCCGGGCGTCGTCGCGGTCTATACGCATGAGACGCTGCCCGCCTACAAAACCGTCAAGGGGTTCTACGCGGGCGGGCCGGGCTCCGCTTCCTTCTGGCCGATGGAGGGGACGGAGATCCGCTATGCCGGCCAGCCCGTCGCCTATGTCGTCGCCGAAACGGCCGCCGCCGCGCGGCGCGGCGCCGATCTCGTGGCGGTGCGCTACGAAACCGGCGAAGCGCGCATTGACTTCGACCCCGACGACAGCTTCGTCGTGGGCGCCCAGGACGGCGGCGCGGGGATGGTGACGACGAAAGGCGACCTCGCGGCCGGGCTCGATCATGCGGCCCAGACCGTCGACATGACCTTTGCGACGCCCTTTCAGCATCACAATCCGATGGAGATGTTTTCGGCGACCGCCGAATGGCGCGGCGACCGGCTGACAGTCTGGATGCCGTCGCAGTCCGTACGGACGCTCCGCGGCGGGATTGCGGCGGCTTATGGCTTGCCGGAAACCAGCGTCCGCGTGATTTCATCCTTTGTCGGCGGCGCCTTTGGCGGCAAGGCCGGCATCACGCCCTATACGATGCTGACCATCGCCGCGGCGAAGGGCGTCGGCGCGCCCGTCCGCCTGATCGTGACGCGCCCGCAGATGTACACCGTCGCGACCTTCCGGCCGGAGACCGTGCAGCGCTTCCGGCTCGGCGCCGACGCCGACGGCCGTCTGACCGCTTTCGAACATGTGGAGACCGCGCAGACCTCCCGCTTCGACGATGTCGTCAACCCCGGCACGCATATGACGCGCGCCATGTATGCCTGCCCAAACATCCGGACGGAGCAGCGCCTCGCGCGGTCGGACACGAACACCGGCGGGTTCATGCGCGCGCCGAACGAGATGCAGACGTTCTTCGGGCTCGAGTCGGCGATGGACGATCTCGCCTGGAAGCTCGGCATCGATCCGGTGGAGCTGCGGCGCGTGAACGACGCCAGGGCGCATCCGATCGAGGACGTCCCGTTCTCGTCACGCTCGCTGATGGAGAGCTACGACGCGGTCGCTCAGAGCTTCGATTGGGCGAGCCGAGGCGCGGAGGTCGGTTCGATGACCGACGGGGACTGGCTCGTCGGTTACGGCTGCGCCACGTCCACCTATCCGACTAACATCCTCGCCTCGAACGCGCGCGTCAGGATGCAGGGCTCGGGCGCGGCGTATGTGGAGCTCGCCGCGCATGACGTCGGCACGGGCACATATACGATCATGGCGCAGATCGCGGCTGCGCGGCTCGGTCTGCCGGTCGCGGCCGTCGATGTCGTGATGGGCGAAGGCGACCTGCCGGTCGCGCCGATCTCGGGCGGCTCGACGACCGCCGCCTCCGCCGGCTCGGCGGTGCATGACGGCTGTCTGAAGATCGGACGGCTGGTGGCCCAGAAGCTCGCGGCCATGTCGGAAGGCCCGCTCGCGGGCGTCGACCCCGCACGGATCACGCTGGATGACGGCGTGCTGCGCGGCCCGAACGGCGAGAGCCAGAGGCTGGCGGACGCCATGTCGATGATCCCGGAAGGGGAGATCGAGGCGATCGGCGAATTTCGTCATCCGGCGCTGACCGACGACCAGGTCCGCGCGACCTTCGGCGGCGGCTACGGCTCCGCCGGGCCGGTGACGCCGGAAAAGGCGATGTTCGCTTTCGGCGCCCAGATGGTCGAGGTGCGGGTCCACCGCTTCACCCGTGAAATCCGCGTCCCGCGCATCCACGGCGCCTTCGCCGCTGGGACTTGGCTCAACCGCAAAACCGCGCATTCCCAGTTGATGGGCGGCATGATCTGGGGCATCGGCTCGGCGTTGCACGAGGCGACCGAGACCGACAAGCCGCGCGCGCGGTTCCTGAACGCCAATATCGCGGAGTACCTGATTCCGGTGAACGCGGACATCCGCGAACTCCGGGTCGAGATGCTGGAAGAGCGGGACGACTATGTGAATCCGCTCGGGGTCAAGGGCATCGGCGAGCTCGGCATCGTCGGGACCGCGGCTGCGATCGGCAACGCGGTCTATCATGCGACGGGCAAGCGCCTCACCCGGCTGCCCATGCAAATCCGGGACCTGGTCTGACGCGCCGGGCGCGCCGGGGCGTCAGGCGCCGAGCGCCTCCGGCAATGCGGCGATGACGGCGTCGGCGATGGCGGTCGTGCCGGTATCGCCGCCTAGGTCATGCGGCCGGACGGCGCCTCGTTCGAAACCGATCTCGAGCGCCCGTTCGATCGCCCCGCCCGCCGTCGCCAGCGCCGGGACGTCGTGCTTGTCGGCCAGCCAGTTCAGCATCATCGCCGCCGAAACCAGCATGGCCGACGGATTGGCGATGCCCTTGCCGGCGATGTCGGGCGCGGTGCCGTGCGCCGGCTGGAACAGGCCGTTGTCGTCGCCGATCTCCGCGCATGGCGCCATGCCCATGCCGCCGACGAGGCCCGCCGCCAGGTCGGAGAGGATGTCGCCGAACATGTTCTCCATGACCATGACATCGAACTCCCAGGGCTTGCGCACCAGGTCGAGCGCGGCGGCGTCGACATAAGAGTGGCCGCGTTCGAGGTCCGAAGCCCGGTCCATGCGTTCGTCGAAGACCTTCCGGAAGAAGGCGTAGGCCGCGAAGACGTTGGCCTTGTCGACGCAGGTGACGCGTCCCTTGCCGCCGGCGGACTTGCGCCCCCGCGCCAGTCGTATGGCCTGGTCGACCAGACGCTCGGTGACGCTGCGCGTGATGACCAGCGTCTCCCGCGCTTCCCTGTCGTCGATGACCTCGCCCTTGCCGACGGAGGCGAACAGACCCTCGGTCGATTCGCGGAGGATGATCAGGTCAATCGACCGGGCGCGCGGATCGGCGAGCGGCGTCGGCGCGTTCGGGTAGAGCTTGACCGGGCGCACGCCGGCATAGAGCCCGAATTCCGCCCGCATGCGCAGATGCGGCGCGATCTCCGTGCCGTCCGGCTTGCGGACGGACGGCAGGCCGATGGCGCCCAGGAGGATGGCGTCGGCGTCGCGGCCGGCCTCGAAGTCGGCTTCCGCGATCTCTTCGCCTGTCTCGACATAGCAGCCGGCGCCGCAGGCGTAGTCGGTCAGGTCGAGCTTGAAGCCGCCGACGGCCGCTTCCGTCGCCGCGAGCACCTGGCGGGCGGCGACCATGATCTCCTGGCCGATGCCGTCGCCGGGATAGACTGCGACGGAAAATGTTTTGTTGTCGGTGGGCATAGGGGGCGTCTTTCGCGTGAATTATTAGAGATCAGGCGACGATGCCGGCGTCTTTCAGGCCGGCGATCTCGGCCTCCTCCAGCCCGAGTTCGGTGAGGAGGTCGTCGGTATCCTGGCCCAGGCTGGGCGCCGGCCGGCGGATCGCGCCGGGCGTTTCGGAAAGCCGCGGAATGATGTTGTGCATCGGGAGATACCCGTCGGGCGCGTCCGCGTCGGGCATGTCGACGACGGCTTCTCGGCCGATCACATGCGGATCCTGGCGGAGCTGGCCGGCGTCGTAGACGGGCCCGGCGGTCACCTCCGTCTCCTCGAAGAACTTCAGGTTCTCCTCCAGGGTGCGGGCGCCGACCCACTCCTGCACGATGGCGTCGACCTCGTCGACATGGGCGATGCGGGCGGCGTTGGTCGCGTAGCGCGGGTCGTCGCACATGTCGCCCCGGCCGATTGCGCGGAAGAGACGCATCGCCATGGCCTGCATCGAGCCGGAGATGGCGAGCCAGTGGCCGTCGCTCGTCTGGTAGGTGTTGCGCGGGCTCGCGGTCAGGGAGCGGTTGCCGGTGCGCATCGGCGCCTTGCCGGTGACGTGGTGGATGCCCGTGTCCCCGCCCAGAATCGAGACGAGCGGCTCCAGCAGCGAGAGATCGATGACCTGGCCCTTGCCGTCCTTCACCTCGACCTCGCGGAGCGCGGTCATCACCGCGAAGGCGCCGTAGAGGCCGGCGACCATGTCCGCCAGCGCCATGTTGGGCAGCGAGGGCGGCCGGTCGGGGAACCCCGTCTTCATCGCAAAGCCGCTCATGCCCTCGATCAGCGTGCCGAACCCCGGCCGCGCGGCGTAGGGGCCGGTCTGCCCGAAGCCGGTGACGCGCAGGATGACGAGCCGCGGATTGCGCGCCCAGAGCACGTCGGGGCCGAGGCCCATGCGTTCCAGCCCGCCGGTGCGGAAGTTTTCGACGAAGACCTGGGCCGTCTCGACCATGTCGAGCAGGATGTCGCGGCCGAGCTGCTCGCGGAGATTGATGACGATGCTCTTCTTGTTGCGGGCGTAGGTCTTCCACTGCACCGGAACCCCGGAGGCGCCCCAGTCGCGCAGCGGGTCGCCCTTGCCCGGCGGCTCGATCTTGATGACTTCGGCGCCGTGGTCGGCCAGCACGTGGGTCGACATGTTGCCGGCGACGAGACGCGAGAGGTCGAGCACGCGCACGCCGTCGAGCGGGCATTCGGCGTCCGGCCGGTAGTCCATGGAAACGCTCCGAAATTCTGTCGCCCGGACTATAGGCCCTGGATTGCGCGCTTGGGAACGGCGGCTATGCTCGCACCGGTCGATGCACAGAGTCTGGAGGCGCCGATGGCGCGGATCGCCGTGGCGAGCTTTCGCCACGAGACCAATACCTTCGCGCCGCACCCGGCCGCGATGGCCGACTTCGAGACCGGCTACAGCTGGCCCGGCCTCGTGCGCGGCGAGGGCATGCCGCCGGCGGTCAAGGGCTTCAACCTCGCGGTCGCCGGCTTCATCCGGCGCGCGGAGGCCATGGGCCACGCCATCGCGCCGCTCGTCTTCGCCTCCGCCAGTCCGTCCGCTGCGGTGACCGAGGACGCCTATGAAAGCATCGTCGCGATCATCTTCGAGGAATTGGCGGCGGCGGGCCCGGTCGACGCGCTTTATCTGGCGCTGCACGGCGCCATGGTCGCGGAGCATCTGGAGGACGGGGAAGGCGAACTGCTGGCCCGCCTCCGCCAGAAGCTCGGGCCGAAACTGCCGATCGTCGTGACGCTCGACTACCACGCCAACATGAGCCAGGCGGCCGTCGAGCACGCGACGGCGATCACCGGATACCGCTCCTATCCCCATGCCGACATGGCGGAGACGGGGGCAAGGATGGCGCAGTGGCTCGACCGGCACTTGGCCGCCGGCGCGCCGAGGCAGGCCCGCGCCTTCCGGCAGACGCCGTTCCTGATCCCGCTCTTCGCCGGCTGCACCATGCGGGCGCCGGCCGACGCGATTGTCGCCGCCGTCGCCGAGATCGAGGCGGAAACGGGCGTGCTGCTCACCTTCGCCGGCGGCTTTCCGGCCGCTGATATCGCCGACTGCGGTCCGAGCGTCTATGGCTACGGTGCCGATCCGGCGGCCGTCGACGCGGCGGTGGCCCGGCTCGCGGAGATGGTCGAGGCCCGCGAGCGCGACTGGGGCGGCGACGTACTTGGCCCCGAAGCCGCCGTCGCCCGCGCCGTCCGCCTGGCCGACGGCGCCTGTCGGCCCGTCGTGCTCGCGGACATCCAGGACAATCCCGGCGCCGGCGGCACGGGCGACACCACCGGCCTGATCCGCGCCATGGCGGACGCCGGCCTGATGCGCGCGGCCGCCGGTCTCGTCTTCGATCCGCATGTCGCGACAGTCGCGATCCGTGCGGGGGAGGGCGCGGAGATTTCCGTGGCGCTCGGCGGCAAGCATGCGGTCGAAGGCGACCGGCCGCTCGCCGGAACCTTCAAGGTGATCGCGACGCCGGACGGCCAAATGACCGGCTCGGGGCCGCTCTACAAGGGCGCGCGGATGGACCTTTCGCCGATGGCGCGCATTCGGCTCGGCGGCATCGACATCGTCGTTGTCGGCAAGCGGGTGCAGGCGGCCGACCAGGAGTTCTTCCGGCATGTCGGCATCGAGCCGGCCGGGATGAAGTTCGTCGCGGTCAAGAGCTCCGCGCACTTCCGCGGCCATTTCCAGCCGATCGCCGAGGCGGTGATCGACGTGGCAGCGCCCGGGCCGATGGCGGTCGATCCGGCGGCGCTGCCGTTC
>DAINCG010000031.1:17507-19418 GCA_036732525.1 Pseudomonadota bacterium
AACTTCGCCCCGGCGTCCGCCTGACGCCGCGGGGCGCGCGCATCGGGGGATAGGGCATGAGCAAGCCGATCGAAACCGTTCTGGTCGCCGGGTATGGCGTCATGGGGAAGGGCGTCGCGGTCTCCTTCCTCGACGCCGGCTTCGACGTGACCGTGTTGACGCGCGATCCGGCGCGGGTCCTGGCCGACGCGCCGGCGGGCCTGAAGGCCGTGGCCGAACTGCCCGAGGCGCCGCCCGACTACGTCTCCGAAAACTATCCGGAAGAGATCGCGCCGAAGCACGACCTCTATGCGCGGATGGAAGCGAAGTGGGGCGGGGCGGCGATCATCGCGACGAATACGTCTGGCCTCGACCTGGAGGAGCTTGCCGCGCCGCTGAAGCACCGGGAAAGCTTCCTCGGCGTTCACTATCTGCAGCCGGCCGAGGCCTTCGCCTGCGTCGAGGCGATCCGTGTTCCCGAAACGTCGGACGCGACCGTCGAACGCACGGTCCAGGCGCTGGAACGGACCGGCAAGGAGGTCGTGCTGCTGAACCGGCCGATCGTCGGCGCGCTCTTCAACCGCCTGCAGCACGCCATGCTGCATGAGGCCTACTGGATGATCCAGAACGGCTACTGCTCGGTCGAGGACGTCGACAAGTTCGCACGCCTCGCCTTCGGGCCGCGCATGTGCGCGGGCGGGCTGATCGAAGTGAAGGACCTGGGCGGCCTCGTCGTCCACGCCGCCTCCCAGGCCGAGATCATCCCGAACCTGCATCTGACGCGGGAGCCGGCGCCCTTCGTGCAGAACATGCCGAAGGAAGGCCGCACGGGCGCCGACGCCGGCAAGGGCTTCTACGACTGGACCGGACGCGACGTCGCCAAGCGGCGGCAGGAGGTGAAGGCGATGACCCGCAAGATCCTGGATATCGTCGAGCCGGAGGCGCGCCGCAAATGAGCAGCCGCGACGGCGCCATCGCCCGCGTCGAGGAGCACTTCGATTCGGGCGGCTTCCTGGAGACGCTCTCCCGACGCGTCGCCATCGAAAGCACCAGCCAGCAGCCGGAGCGGGCGGAGGCGCTCGAACGCTATCTCGCCGCCGAGATCGGCCCCTCGCTGGAGCGAGAACTCGGCGTCGATTGGGAAATCCTGCCGAACCCGATGGAGGCCGGCCCGATTCTCGTCGGCGAGCGGCGAGAGGGCGATACCCTGCCGACCGTCTTGGTCTACGGGCATGGCGATACGGTGCATGGCCAGGACGAGCGCTGGCGCGAGGGGCTTGCGCCCTGGCGCATTACGGTGGAGGGCGATCGCTGGTACGGCCGGGGCACGGCGGACAACAAGGGACAGCATTCGATCAACTTCGCGGCGCTCGCGGCCGTCCTGGTGGAACGCGGGTCGCTCGGCTTTAACCTCCGGGTCCTGGTCGAGACCGGGGAAGAGATGGGCGCGAACCGCCTGCGCGAGTTCGCGGCCGAACATCGCGAGCGTCTGAAGGCGGACGTGCTGATCGCCTCCGACGGGCCGCGCGTCCAGCCGGACCGGCCGACGATCTTCCTCGGCAGCCGCGGCAACGTGAACTTCGAGCTTTCGATCGACGCGCGGCCGGGCGGGCACCATTCCGGCAATTGGGGCGGGCTCATCTCAAACCCGGCCGTTCAGCTCGTCAATGCGATCTCGACCCTGGTGGACGGCCGCGGCCAGATCCTGGTCGATGGCGTCAAGCCGCCGCCGATTTCCAATGCGGTGCGTGCGGCGCTTGCCGATCTGGAGGTCGACGGCGGTCCGGGCGCGCCGGAGATCGAGCCGGACTGGGGCCAGGTCGGGCTGACCTCGAACGAGCGGGTGTTCGCTTGGAACACGCTCGAAATTCTGGCGATGGAGGCGGGCAACCCGGCTGCGCCGGTGAACGCGATTCCGCCGTCGGCGCGCGC
>DAINCG010000032.1:0-7508 GCA_036732525.1 Pseudomonadota bacterium
GCACGCTCGGCACCGACCTCGTGACCGGGTACGAGCGCTACACATTCGGCGTCCTCGAACTCACCAGCGGCCTGCATATCGTCGTCGTGCTGGTCGGCCTCTACGCGATGCCGCGCGTCCTCGGCATGGCCGAGGACCGTCTGCGCGAGGGGGTGAGCGCGGCCGTCCTGAAGTTCTCCGGCGCCAAGCTCGGCTACAGCGCCGTCCGGCGGGTCTGGAAGCCGTGGACGCGCGCTTCGATCGTCGGGATCATCGTCGGCATCTTGCCGGGCGCCGGCGGCAACATCGCGGCCTTCGTCGCCTACAACGAGACCAAGCGCACCTCGAAGGACCCGGACTCGTTCGGCAAGGGCAATCCCGAAGGCGTCGCGGCGGCGGAATGCGCCAACAATGCGGACAATGCGGCCGCGATGATCCCGGCGCTGACGCTGGGCGTGCCGGGCAACTCGATCGCGGCGCTGATCCTGGGCGGTCTGCTCGTCCACGGCCTGCAGCCGGGGCCGGCGCTCTTCCGCGAGAACGCCGACATCGTCTACGGCTTCATGATCCAGATGTTCCTGACGTCGGTGATGGTCTTCGTCTTCGGCGGGCTTGTCGCCTCGCGCATCTTCGCCCAGGCGCTCCGCCTGCCGCAGGTGATGCTGGCGCCGCTGATCGTCGGCCTGATGATCGTCGGCGTCTATTCGGTCAACAACAGCATGTTCGACCTCTACGTCATGATCATCTTCGGGCTGATCGGCTACGCGATGGAAAAACTGGAGTTTCCGCTGGCGCCGGCCGTGCTCGGCCTGATTCTCGGCAACATGGCGGAGATCAACCTGCGCCTGGCGCTCCTGATTTCGCGGGGCGACACGACGGTCCTGTTCACCCGCCCGATCTCGCAGGCGATCATCGTGCTGACGGCGCTCGTGTTGCTGTATCCGGTCTACACCGCCTGGAAGGAGCGTCGGAAAGCGCGCGCCGCCTGAAGCGAGCCTGGGCTCATGCCGTCGCCCGGATCAGAACTCGACTTCGAGCTCGACGATCTCGTCCGCCTCGGCGAGCGCGCCTTCGATCCATTCCTGCATCAGCGGCCATGCGAAGATGGCGTCGGAATAGGCCTGAAGCTCGGCCGGAAGCTCGACGCTGTACGTCCGGAACCGCGTGCAGACCGGGGCGTACATCGCATCCGCCATCGTCAGCGTCTTGCCGAAGAGATAGGGACCGCCATAGGCCTCCAGGCATTCGCTCCAGATCGTCCGGATGCGCTCGACGTCGGGCTTGGCGCCGGAGAAGATTTTGAACCGCTCGTGACGCGCCTTCAGGTTCATCGGCAGCGCGGACCGCAGATTGTGAAATCCCGAGTGCATCTCGCCCGAAACCGCGCGGCAATGGGCTCGCGGCGCCGGCGGCGTCGGCAGCAAACCGGATTCCGGGTGCAGTTCCGCCAGATACTCCGCGATCGCCAGCGTATCCCAGACCTTGACGTCGCCGTGGGTCAGCCGCGGCACGAGCACGGACGGGGAGAGCAGCAGCAGCTCCTGCCGCGTCTCGACATGGTCGAAGTCGACCATCTCTTCATCGAAGTCCAAGCCGGCCATCTTGCACAGCAGCCAGCCGCGCAACGACCAGGACGAGTAGTTCTTCGACGAGATGGTCAGTGTCGGGCGCGCCATCGGAAGATTATCCCCTCGCGTTGCGGTGCGAAATGATCCTCTCGCACTGCACAAAGAAATGCACTAAAATTTTTCCCGTCTGGCCAGACTCCGTAGCGAAAGATCGCCGCACCCATGCTCTATCAGACGTACCAGTTCCATGACGACTTGGTTGCGCCGCAGCGCGAGGCGGCCCGCTATGCCCTCGCGATGCTGACGGCGCAGCCGTGGAGCTTCGCGACGAAGGCGGCGCAGCATGCGGCCGCGCTCTGCGAGATGATCACGCGGTTCGAGTTGTCCCACGTCCGCCCGGACTTCGGCATCAAGAAGGTCCAGGTGGGCGACCGGAAGGTCCCTGTGCGCGAGGAAATCGCGCTCGACCTGCCGTTCGGCAACCTGCTGCACTTCGCCAAGGACGTTGACCAGGTTCAGCCGCGCATCCTGATCGTCGCGCCGCTGTCGGGCCATTTTTCGACGCTGTTGCGCGGCACCGTCGCGACGATGCTGCAGGACCACGACGTCTACATCACGGACTGGAAAAACGCCCGTGACGTCCCGCTCACAGCCGGCGAGTTCGGCGTCGAGGACTATATCGACTACCTGATCCGCTTCTTCGAGGAAATCGGCCCGGGCGCCCACATGCTCGCCGTCTGCCAGCCCTGCGTGCAGGGCCTGGCGGCGGTCGCGATCATGAACGAGGACAGGCACCCGGCGGCGCCGCGCTCGATGACCCTGATGGCCGGTCCCATCGACATCCGCGAAAGCCCGACGGAGGTCAACGAACTGGCCGCAAAGCAGTCGATCGAGTGGTTCGAGGGCACGCTGATCACCCGCGTCCCGGCCCGCTATCCGGGCGCCGGCCGGGAGGTCTATCCGGGCTTCGTTCAGCTGTTCGCCTTCATGAACATGAACATGGACCGTCACCGGCAAGCCCATGAAAAAATGTATAAATCACTTGCCGAAGGCGACACGAAGGAAGCGGAAAAGATCAAGACCTTCTATGACGAATATTTCGCCGTGCTCGACCTGACGGCGGAGTTCTATCTGGAGACGATCGACCGCATCTTCCAGCGCGCCGAGCTCGCCAACGGAGAATTCTCCTACAAGGGGCGCACGGTCGATCCCAGCGCGATTCACCGTACCGCGCTGCTGACGGTCGAAGGCGGCCGCGACGACATCTGCGGCCTTGGCCAGACCTCCGCCGCCCACGACCTCTGCTCCTCGCTTCGCCCCCATCTGAAGCGCCACCACCTGCAGGCGAACGTCGGCCACTATGGCGTGTTCAACGGCAAGCGCTGGGAGAACGAGATCTATCCCGTGGTCTGCAACTTCATCCTCTCCATGGAGTAGTCGCCGGCCGGATCGACCCGGCCGCACATGCGCTGCGCGCTGCGCCACGCCCTCTCGACTCCCGCCGCAATACAGCCCTATCGTTTCTCACTCGCCTCGTAAGCAACAGACGAAACAGGCGGAGGAGGAAACGATGCAAAAAGTCAGAAGTCTGATCTTGGCGCTATCCTGTGCGTTTTTCTGGATGGCGTCGCCCGCGGTCGCGGAGATGACGGCCAACGAAAAGACCCTCTACGAAGCGGCGAAGTCGAACGGCGAAGAGGTGACCTGGTATGTCGCCCACTTCAGCGCCGAAACGGCCGAGGCGCTCGGCACGAAGTTCCAGGAGCTCTATCCCGGCGTCAACGTGAACGTCATCCGCACGACGGCGCAGGTCGCCTTCCAGCGGTTGATGCAGGACGTGCAGGCCGGCGTACAGCAGTGCGACGTCATCAGTTCGACCGACGTCGGCCACTACGGCTTCCTGAAGGAAAACGGGCTGCTGATGCAGCACACGCCGGACAATGCGCCGAAGCTCATCGAGGCGTTCCGGGACTTCGATCCGGACGGCTATTTCCACATCACGTCCGCCGGCGCGGTCATCATCAACTACAACAAGGAAAAGACCGCCGGCATGGAACTGCCGAAGAAATGGACCGACTTGCTTGATCCCAAGTGGAAGGATCAGGTGACCGTCGGCCATCCGGGCTTCAGCGGCTATGTCGGCACCTGGGTCGTGACGATGCGCAAGCTCTACGGCTGGGACTATTTCGAGAAGCTCGAAGAGAACAAGCCGCAGATCGGCCGCTCGATCAACGACACGGTCACCATGCTGAACGCCGGCGAGCGTTCGGTCGGCGCAGGCCCGACAGCGACGACGCTGCGCAGCGCGTCGCGCGGCAACCCGGTCGGCGTGATCTATCCGGAAGACGGCACGCTGGTCATGCTGGCGCCGTCCGGCATCATGGCGAACACCAAGAACCCGAACGCGTCCAAGCTGTTCATGGAATACATCATGAGCACGGACGCCTCCGAGGTCATGGTCGAGTACTTCTCCGAGCCGGTCCGGCCCGAAGTCGCGCCGCCGCCCGGCGCCAAGTCGCTCGGCGAGGTGAAGACCGTCCGCCCGACCTTCCAGGAGATCCAGGATGGCATCCCGGAGGTCAAGGAACAGTGGCGCGATACCTTCGGCGTCTGATCGCACGCCGTTGACGACGTAGCGGCGGCGGCGCGGTCACGCGCCGCCGCCGGTCCGGCGAGCCCGGGCGCGGCGGATTTCGACCGCCGAAGGCCATGGAGCGTCGTCCCGTTCGATTTCGATCAAGGTGTCCCGGATCCGGCCCATGCCGCCAATGTCCGGGCGATGTGAAAGCGTGGAGGCGGGTCATGGCCAACGGCGCCCATAGCGAGACCGCGGGACGGAACCCCGCCGCGGCGTCCGGCTTTCTGGGCGGGCGCATGCGGTTCTTCGATCCGATGAACCTCTTGTGGTTCGCGCTGATCGCGATCCTGATCTTCCTGGTCGTGAGCCCGCTCGCGCGGCTCTTCATCGTCAGCTTCGAGGAAGTTGGCATGAAGGAGGGCTGGACCCTCTCCAATTATGTGACCGCATACGGTCGTTCCCGCTATGTCGACGCGCTGCTGAACTCGCTGATGCTGGGCGGCGCGGTCGCCGCCGTCAGCACCGTTCTGGGCGTGCCGCTCGCCTGGGCCCTCTCCCGCACCGACGTGCCGTTCAAGGGGCTCATTTGGTTTGTCGTCCTGGGCGCCTTCATCGTGCCGCCCTATCTGGGCGCAATCGGCTGGATCCTGCTCGCCGGACCGAACTCCGGCTGGCTCAACCAAGTCTTCATGTGGATCGTCGGCGGCGAGGAAGGACTGGTCAACGTCTACAGCTTCGAGGGGCTGACGCTGATCATCGCGCTCAACTCCTTCCCCTTCGTCTTCCTGTTCACCAAGGCCGCGCTCGACCTGATCTCGTCGGAGATGGAGGACGCGGCGAACATCCTGGGCGCCAGCACATGGCGCACCATGTGGCGCGTGACGCTGCCGCTCGCCTGGCCGGCGATCCTGGCGGGCTTCATCATCGTCTTCCTGGAGACGATCGCCCTGTTCGGCTCGCCGGCGCTGATCGCCATTCCGGCGCGCTTCAACGTGGTGACGACCCAGCTCTGGCAGTTCTTCGAGTTTCCGGTGAAGGTCGAGGTGGCCGCCGCCTATGCGATGCCCCTGCTGCTCATCACCGTCGCGCTGATGTTCGTGCAGAAGCTGATGCTGGCGCGGAAGGGCTTCGTCTCCCAGACCGGCAAGGGCGGCGAGCGGCGGCTGATCAAGCTCGGCCGCTGGCGCTGGACGATGTTCGGCTACTGCGCCTTCGTCGGCCTGATCTCTGTCGCGCTGCCGATGATCGTGCTGATCCAGGCCTCGTTCTCGCGCGCCTGGGGACGCGGCTTCGCCTTCGACAACCTGACGCTCAACAACTACGTCTACCTGCTGTTCGAGCATGACATGGCGTGGACGTCGATCCAGAACACCTTCATCTACGGGATCGGCGCCGCGACGTTCGCCGGGCTCCTGGCGCTCGCCATCGCCTACATCGTCAGCCGCAACATCACGCCCGTCGGCAACGCGCTGGCCTTCCTCTGCATGGCGCCCTTCGTGATACCGGGCATCGTGCTGGCGATCGGGTTCTACGCGGCCTACGCGGCGCCGCCGCTGGCGCTCTACGGCAGCGCGACGCTGATGATCCTGGCCTTCACGACGCGCTTCCTGCCGATCGCCTACGCCAACAGCGCGGCCGCGCTCCGCACCATCCATCCAGAAATGGAGGAGGCGGTGCGCATCCTCGGCGGCAACCGGATGACCGCGATCCGCCGGGTCATCGCGCCCCTGATCAAGAAGAGCCTCGCCGGCGGCTGGCTGCTCGTCTTCATCCTGGCTACGCGGGAGCTGTCGGCCGCGATCTTCCTGGTCGGCCCGCAGACGCGCACGATCTCCGTCCTGCTCTACGACCTTTCGGAAGAGGGCAATTTCGAGGTGCTGGCCGCGCTCGGCGGCATCCTGCTCGTCATCACGCTCGCCTTCGTGGCGCTCGGCATGCGCATCGCCGGCCGCGACTTCATGATGCTGAAGAAGGATTAGAGACCGATATGTCGAAGCTGATCCTGAAGGGCCTCGCCAAGCACTACGGCAAGACCGTCGCGGTCGACGAAATTGATCTGGCGCTCGAGGAAGGCGAGTTCGTCTCGCTGCTGGGGCCGTCGGGCTGCGGCAAGACGACGACGCTGCGCATGATCGCGGGCTTCATCCCGCCGACGAAGGGGGAGATCGTCATCGACGGTCAGGTCGTCTCCTCGCCCTCGGGCGTCGTTCCGCCCGAACGGCGCGAAATGTCGATGATCTTCCAGAGTTACGCCATCTGGCCGAACATGACCGTCGAGCAGAACGTCGGCTTCGGCCTTGAGCTGCGCAAACTGCCGAACGCCGAAATCCAGGAGCGGATCGGCCGCATCCTGGAGGTCGTCCAGATGCAGCATCTGGCGAAGCGTTATCCCTCTGAGCTCTCCGGCGGCCAGCAGCAGCGGGTGGCGCTGGCGCGGGCGGTCGTCGTGCAGCCGAAAGTGCTGCTGCTCGACGAGCCGCTCTCCAACCTCGACGCCAATCTCCGCGAGGAGATGCGCTTCGAAATCCGCCGACTGCATGACGAGTTCCGCATCACCACGGTCTACGTCACCCACGACCAGGGCGAGGCGATGGTGACGTCGGATCGCGTGGCAGTCATGAATGCGGGCCGAATCGAGCAGTGCGACGATCCCTTCACCGTCTACACGCGGCCGAAGACTCGGTTCGTCGCAGGGTTTATCGGCCGAACGAACTTCCTGACCGGACGGCGCGACGGCGGCGATATCCGTTTCGACGGCTTCTCGCTGCCGGCGGACGCCTTCGAAGGCGCGTTGAACGGATCGGCCCAGGAGATCGCCTTCTCCGTCCGGCCGCAGAGCCTGACGCTGCAGCGTGAGGACGCGCCGCCTGACGGGCCGCACACGGTGCGGGCGGCGATCCGGAACCGCGCCTTTCTCGGCGAACTCTGGGATTATGTCGTCATGCCGGAGAACAGCGGCCTGAACCTGAGGGTCTCCGCCCCGCCGTGGCAGGTCTTCGACGTCGACGAACGCGTCTGGCTTAAGCTTGACCCCGCCCAGGTGGCGGTCATCGGCTAGATCGTGCCGAGAACGTGGCCGAAAGCGCGGGCGACGGTCCATGGGGGCGTTGACGGCTGGGGGGCATCTCCGCCAAAGAAGCTTTCCACGACCGCTTTAGCGTGATTGTAACGTCGGCCCTTTTCCTTCTATAACCGGGCGCTGGCGCAACGTGATGCTCTCGGTCGGAATCGGGGGGGGCGTCCGATGGGGATACAGGTTGAAGCGAACTCTTAGCTCATTGCGGGCTGGTTCGGCGGCCGTGACGATTGCGGTCGCGCTGGCCGCCTGCGCGCAGCCGCCCGGCGCCAGGACCGCACCGCCTTCCTCGGCCACAGGCCCCGCT
>DAINCG010000032.1:7518-17394 GCA_036732525.1 Pseudomonadota bacterium
GCGTCGGGCGGCCTTTCCTCGGGTTCGGCGCTCGATCCGCCGCCTCTCGCGCCCGGCGCGCCCACCGGCACGTTCGTCGGCGCGAAGGTCATCCAGCTTCGCGGCGACCTCGAGACCATGCAGCGCGGCCTCGCCGCACACAGCCAACAGCTTCAGGAAGCGCAGGCCGCCAACGCCGCGAACGCGGAGCGCTATCACGGCATCGTCGCCGGCATCAACGCGCGCCTCCAGGTCGGCACGACTCGCGGCAACCCGATTCTCACCAGCCAGTTGGCCGAGCGCAGGCGCAACTCAGCCGGATCGACAACGACCTGGCGCGGCTGACCGACCTCGCGAGCCGCGTGTCGACCGATTCGGCGCTCGCCGGATATCTGCTGGAATCGGTTCGGGCCGCCTACAATCTCTCCGGCGCGGTCGAAGAAGATCATCGACAGCTCGCCATTCTTGAGGACGAGGTCAATCGCACGGTCATCCTGATCGATCGGCTGCTGACCGAGATCAATGGCGACGCCCAGCGCCAGACCGCCCATATCGCCCGCGAGCGCCAGAACCTGAACACGCTCGCCCTCGCGATCAAGAACGGCGAGGCCTATGGCGGCAATCTCTCGGTCATCGCGGACGCGCGCGCATCGGCCCCGATAGCGTCGGCTACGGCTCCCCCGCCCGCCAGCGCCGGCGGACGGCCCCTCGTCGTCATCCGATTCGACCGACCGACTATCGAGTACGAGCAACCGCTCTACCGCGCCATCTCCGAGGCGCTGGAACGCCGGCCGGGCGCCACCTTCGAGGTTGAGGCCGCGGCGCCCGCGAGCGCGGGTTCGCCCCTGTCGGCGCGCCGACACGCCGACCGGGTGACGCGCACGTTGATCGAAATGGGCCTGCCGCGCGACCGGATCTTCGTTTCCGAACGGCTCGCGGCGGACGCCCGCGCCGACGAGGTGCGCATCTACGTGCGCTGATCCGCGGCCTCGGGCGGCGGCGGAAACGACGAGACCGGCATGCTCGAAGCATTCAAGCTCGACATCTTCAACGACGCGCCCGGCGCGCGCCCCCGGCATATCCGCGCGCGCACGCTGATCGCCATTCGCTGGGTCGCGATCGTCGGCCAGCTCGCCACGGTCCTGGTCGTGCACTTCGGCCTTGGCTACGAAACGCCGATCACGGTGCTGCTGATCGCGATCGCGTGCTCCGCCGTTTTGAATCTCGCGCTACGGGCGAAATACCGCGGCGCGCGGCAGATGAAGCGGCGGGACGCGCTCTTCTCGCTGGGGTTCGACGCCGTCCAGCTGGCCTTCCTGCTCGCATTGACGGGCGGCCTGACCAACCCGTTCGCTGTCCTGATGCTGGCGCCGGTCGCCGTTTCCGCTTCGATCCTGCCGGGCCGGCAGACGCTCTGGCTCGGCCTCTTCGTGGCGGGGCTGGCGACCCTCCTCGCCCTGGCCCATTTGCCTATGCCCGGGCCGGCCCCGGCGCCGCCGCAGATCTACATCTTCGCAAGCTGGGTCGCGACGATCGTCGGCCTCGTCTTTATTTCGGGATACGTGGCCCGCGTCGCGGCCGAACAGCGCCGCATGCAGCAGGCGCTCGGCGCGGTCGAAACGACGCTCCGACGCGAACAGCAGGTCTCTGCCGTCGGCGCGCTGGCGGCGGCGGCGGCGCACGAGCTCGGCACGCCGCTCGCGACCATTTCGCTCGTGGCGAAAGAGCTCTCGCGCGATCTGCCGCCCGGCACCGAAGCGGCGGAGGACGCGGCCCTGCTCGTCTCCCAGGCGGAGCGCTGCCGCGCGATCCTGGCCGAACTGGCCGAACGCCCGACGGAAGACAGCGGCGATCGCTTCTATCCGATAACCGCGTCGACGCTGGTCGAGAGCATCGCGGAACGTCGGCGCACGGCCGAGGTCGCGCTGCAGATCGTCCGCCGTCCCATCGGCGCCGACGCCGGCGCGGAGCCGCGGATCGCCCGGTCGCCGGAACTGGTCAACGGCCTGGCGAATATCCTCTCGAACGCGCTGCAGTTCGCCCGCACGGAGGTTCGCGTCGCGATCGCGTGGAGCGCCAATAATTTCAGCATCACCGTGGTCGACGACGGCCCGGGGTTTCCCCAGGATACGCTGCGCCGAATCGGCGAGCCCTACATCTCGACCCGGCACAATCAGAGCGGCCATATGGGGCTCGGGCTCTTCATCGCGCGGACATTGTTGGAGAATACGGGCGCGCAGCTTACATTCGCCAACCGGTCCGGCGCAGGGGCGGAGGTCGTCGCCTCCTGGGTGCGGTCGGCGATCGAGGTCAAGGGGAGGAACAAAGCGGATGTCGAATGAAAGCGGCGCGTCGGGCGCCGGCAAGAGCCTGCTGATCGTCGAGGACGACCTGCCCTTCCTGAAGCGGCTGGCGCGCGCGATGGAGCGCCGCGGCTACGAAGTGCATACGGCCGAAAGCGCCGCGCAGGGGCTGCAGTCCGCGCACCTGAAGCCGGCCTATGCGGTGGTCGACCTTCGCCTCGGCGACGGCAGCGGGCTCGACGTGGTCGCCGCCTTGCAAGCCGAACGGCCCGACATCCGCGCCATCATCCTGACGGGCTACGGCAACATCGCGACCGCCGTCGCCGCCGTTAAGGCCGGCGCGATCGACTATCTGCCGAAGCCGGCGGACGCCGACCAGATCGAAGCCGCCCTGCTCGCCTCGGAAGACGGCCCGCCGCCGCCGCCGGAAATGCCCATGTCGGCCGACCGGGTCCGGTGGGAGCATATTCAGCGAGTCTACGAGCAGTGCGACCGCAATGTTTCGGAAACGGCGCGTCGTCTGCGGATGCATCGCCGGACACTGCAGCGGATTCTGGCCAAGCACGCCCCCCGAGAATAGGCATAATTTTGCATTGCAAAATCACGCACATAGCAAAAACATCGATTAAACAACGATATTTTTCCCCAAAGGGGCTTGCGTTTTGCATCGCAGCATAACATATTGGGTTTGCGAGACGGCTTGCCGTGTCGTGCCCATCTTGGGCGTTTCCTCCCTGAACTTGGGCCGCGCTTAGGCGCGGCCCCTTTTTTTTGCGCGGATGCGGGGCGCCCCGCATACGGCATCACCGCGCGGTGTTCGGGGTTCAGGCCGGCTCGAACCGCGCGACGGCCGCCAGCCGGGCGAGCAGTTCCGTCAGGTCGCGCTGCAGCGGCTCGAAATAGCCGATGCGCCCGTAGCTGGTCTCATCCATATAAAGCGCCCGATTGATCTCGATCTGCAGCGCATGCACGCCTGCTTCCGGCGCGCCGTAAGCCTTCGTCGTGAAGCCGCCGGGATAAGGGTCGTTCATCGCGACCGCATATCCCTTCTCCTTCAGGAAATCGCGCGCCGCCTGGACGAGTTCCGGCGCCGCCGACTTTCCGTGATTGTCGCCCAGCACCATGTCGATCTGTCCGGAGCCGGCGTCGTCCCGGCAGCAAAGACCGGCGGACGGCATGGAGTGCGCGTCGATCAGGAGGCAGCCGCCGAAGCGCGCCTTCGTCTGCCGGACCAGGCGGCGCAATTCTGCATGATAGGGCCGATAGCAGGCGTCGAGCCGCGCCGCGGCTTCGGCGAAGCTGAGGCGGCGGCGGTAGATCTCCACCCCGGCCGCGACGACGCGCGGGATCGAGCCGAGGCCTGCGGCGACCCGCGGGCTGCGCGTCACCGCGTAGGGCGGCAACGGCGCGTCGAACATGGCGGGATCGAGTTCGTACGGCTCCCGGTTGACGTCGACATAGGCGCGCGGGAAATGGGCGGCGAGCAGCGGCGCGCCGACGGCGGCCGCGCCGTCAAACAGCGCGTCGACATGCGCATCCTCGGATCGGCGCAGCGCGGCGCGGTCGAGCCGGCTCGCATCGATAAGGTCCTGGGGATAGTGATCGCCGGAATGCGGCGAGGCGACGACCAGCGGCGCGCGCTGCGCGCCACTCTGCCGGACGGTGAACGCGACCGGCACGTCGATGGCGACGCGGGCGGCGGAAGATCTCTCGATGGATCGGGCGGCGCTGTCCATGAGCTTCAGATTACTGCGAACCGCTCGCAGGCGAAATGCTTTCCCGCGCCGCAGCGCGCCTTTCCCGATGTGCGACGTAAAGACCGGCGCCGACGATGATCGCCGCGCCGACCCAGGTCCAGAGATCGGGGAAGTCTCCGAACAGAATGAACCCGACGATCGCGGCGCCCAGAAGGTGCGCATAGCTGAACGGCGCCAGCGTCGACGCGCCGGCGTAGCGGTAGGCGCTGGTGAAGAGAAAATGGCCGAGGCCGGCGAACACGCCGAGCGCCAGGAAGAGACCGATGGTCAGCCAGTCCTCCGGCGCGTCCCAGACGAAGGGCACGACCGGCGTCAGCGCGGCCGCGCCGACCACCGCGGCGATGGTCGCCGCCGTCGCCGCGTTGTCGTAGCCGGCCAGATGCCGCGTGGTGATCTGGTAGAAGGTCGAGCAGAAGGCGCTCGCCAGGAAGAAAAGCGCGGCCCACCGCATGTCGACGCCCGGCCGGATGATGATCAGGGCGCCGATGAAACCGATCGTCACCGCGAGCCACCGCCGCCAGCCGACCTTCTCGCCCAGCAGCGGCGCGGAGAGCGCGGTCACCATCAGCGGACCGGTCAGTTGGATCGCCGCGCCCGACGCCATGTCCATGTAGGAGAGGCCGAAGAAATAGAGGACGTTCGATCCGAGCAGATACATGCCGCGCGCGACCTGGGCCGACGGCATGCGCGGCCGCAGCAGTCGAAGCCCGTGCTTCGGCATGAACGCCACCAGCATGAAGACGAGCGCGCCCAGCTGGCGCGCCCAGGCGACCATCAGGGGATCGTGCGACAGCGTCAGCCACTTCACCGAGCCGTTGAGGCAGGTAAAGAGGAAGATCGCCATCAGGACGAGGCCAATGCCGACCACGGTCGCGCCTTCGACGCGGCCGCTTTCGGGTACCTTCTGCATCACGCCAAGCGCTCTTTGGGAAAGACCGGAATTCCGGTATCTAGCGCACCGGACGCCGAATAGGGAGTGCGCCCAATTGGCCGATTACGCGATCCGCGACGACCTCGCCGCCGCCCACGACCGCGCATGGCGGCGTCTCGCGAGCCCCGGCGCGCGGTTGACGGGCGCGGAACGGGTCGCCGTCGCGGCCGAAGTCCGCGCCGCCTGGAGCTGCCGCGCCTGCGCCGCCCGCAAGGCCGCACTGTCGCCGGAAGCGCCGATCCCGCCGCACGACGGCGCCGGCGGCTTCACTGAGGCGACGACCGACCTGATCCACCGAATCGCGACGGACGCTGACCGGCTGAGCAAGGCTTGGTTCGACCGCGTCGTGCCGGCGCTGGTCACGGTCGAGCGCTATGTGGAGATCGTAGGCGTCATCGCCGAGACGATCGCGGTCGATCGCTTCGACGTCGCGCTCGGCCGCCCGGCGCGCGCCCTCCCCACGCCCCTGCCCGGCGCGCCGAATGGACGGCGTCCGCAAGGCGCGAAGGTCGCGGGCGCCTGGGTCCCGACCGTCGCGCCCGACGGTATCGTCGCCAATGACCCACCGGCGGCGCAGGATATGTACCGGAACCGCAGCGCGGCCAATATCCACCGCGCGCTCAGCCTCGTGCCGGAAAGCGTCGTCGGCTTCTTCGACCTGGACGACGCGATGTACCTGCCCGATGCAGAGCTTCGCCAGTTCGGCCGCGAGCCGCGCGCCATCAGCCATGCCCAGATCGAACTGCTCGCCGCCCGCGTCTCCGCGCTCAACCGATGTCTCTATTGAACGACCAGCCATTTGGTGCTGCTCCGTGGGAGCGGCGAACACGCTGGAGAAACCTACGCCGACCGCGCGGCGATCGACGCCGGGACCGATAGCGGCGTCCCTGACGGCCGCCTGCTGCTAGAGTTCGCGGAGGCGGCCGTCTCCGACCGGGACGACCTCGCGGCGCGGCGCGAGGCGGTCCGGGCGACGCTCGGCGAACCGGCGATGATCGACGCCGCGGCCGTGATCGCGATCTTCCAGGCGGTCGTGCGCATCGCGGACGCGACCGGCATCCCGCTGGAGGACGTCAAGGCCGAAGCCAGCGCCGGGTTCCGGCGCGACCTCGGCCTCGATGCGTTCAAACCGACTTAGACGATCGTCGCTTCCGTCGCGGCGCGGAGGTCGTCCTCGCTGACGCCGGGGGCGAGTTCAACGATCTTCAGGCCGCCCTCGACGACGTCCAGGACGCCGAGATTGGTGATGATGCGGTCGACCACGCCCTTGCCGGTCAGCGGCAGGGTGCATTCCTTCAGGACCTTGCTTTCGCCGGCGCGGTTGGCGTGGTCCATCACGACCAGCACGCGGCCGACGCCGGCGACCAGGTCCATGGCGCCGCCCATGCCCTTGACCAGCTTGCCCGGCACCATCCAGTTCGCGAGATCGCCGTTCTCCGCGACCTCCATGGCGCCCAGGATCGCCATGGCGATCTTGCCGCCGCGAATCATGCCGAAGCTCGTGGCGCTGTCGAAATAGGCGGTCTGCGGCAGTTCCGTCACCGTCTGCTTGCCGGCGTTGATCAGATCGGGATCGACCTCGTTCTCGGTCGGGAACGGGCCCATGCCAAGCATGCCGTTCTCCGATTGCAACGTGACCTCGATGCCGTCCGGGATGTAGTTCGAGACCAGCGTCGGGATGCCGATGCCGAGGTTCACGTACCAGCCGTCCTGGAGTTCCTTGGCGGCGCGTTCCGCCATCTGATTGCGGTTCCACATGGGTTCAGGCCTCCCGCACGGTGCGTTGTTCGATGCGCTTCTCGTGCTCGCCCTGAATCAGGCGGTGCACGTAGACGCCGGGCAGATGGATGTGGTCGGGATCGAGCGTGCCGGTCGGCACGATCTCCTCGACCTCGACGACGCAGACCTTGCCGCACATCGCCGCCGGCGGGTTGAAGTTCCGCGCCGTCTTGCGGAAGACGAGATTGCCCGTCGGGTCCGCCTTCCAGGCCTTAACGATGGAGAGGTCGGCGAAGATGCCGCGCTCCAGGATGTAGGTCTCGCCGTCGAACTCCTTGTGCTCCTTGCCTTCCGCCACAAGCGTCCCGACGCCGGTCTTGGTGTAGAAGCCCGGGATGCCGCAGCCGCCGGCGCGCATCCGCTCCGCGAGCGTGCCCTGCGGGTTGAACTCGATCTCAAGCTCGCCGGCGAGGTACTGGCGCATGAACTCGGCGTTCTCGCCGACATAGGAGCTGACCATCTTCTTCACCTGCCGCGACTGCAGCAGGATTCCGATGCCGAAATCGTCGACGCCCGCATTGTTCGATGCGAAGGTCAGGTCCTTCGTGCCCGCGTCCTTGATCGCCTGCAGCAACAGTTCCGGAATGCCGCAGAGACCGAACCCGCCGGCGGCGACGAACATGCCGTCGAACAGGAGCCCGTCCAAGGCCGCCGCCGCGTTGTCGTAGACCTTCTTCATCCGAGACCCCCCGATTGAAATGATGCGCCGAGATTACTGGTTCGCTCGCTGCGGCGCACTCAAAAAATGTTGCGCCGCCGCGCTTCCGTCGCGTCGAGCCAGGCCCGCGTCCGGCCTTCCGGATCGTCGTTCCGCGTGATGTCGGTGACGACGGAGACGACGTCGGCGCCCGCCTCGAACGCGCCCCCCGCCCGCTCGACCGAGAAGCCGCCGATCGCGATCAAGGGCAGATCGCCGATCAGCGACCGCCATTGCTTGAGGCGGTCCAGCCCCTGCTCCCGCCATTTCATCTGCTTCAGGATGGTCGGATAGATCGGACCGAGCGCGATGTAGTCGGGTTCCGCCGCAAGCGCGCGCGTGAGCTCAGTCCGGTCATGCGTGCTGATCCCGAGCTTTATCCCGGCCTCACGGATCGCCGCCAGGTCGGCCGTGTCCAGGTCCTCCTGCCCAAGGTGGACGTAGTCGCAGCCCTCGTCGATCGCGATCCGCCAATAGTCGTTGACGATGAGTTGCGCGCCGTGGGCGGCGCAAAGATCGCGGCCGCGCCGGATCTCCGCACGCAGCGCCGCGTCTGGCATGTCCTTGATGCGCAACTGCACGAGCTTCACGCCCAACGGCAGCAGCCGCTCCATCCAGGCCGCGCTGTCCCAGATCGGGTAGAAGGGATCCAGCCTCAACGGAGGAAGGCCTTGCCCATGACCGGCGTCGAGGGCGCCGCCATGTCGCGCGGCTCCATCGGATCGGCCTCGTAGGCCTGCCGGCCGGCGACGATCGCGCCCGCCATCGCCGCCGCCATCAGCGCCGGATCGCCGGCCTTGGCGACGGCGGTGTTCAGCAGGACCGCGTCGTAGCCCATCTCCATCGCCGCCGCAGCGTGGCTCGGCAAGCCGATGCCGGCGTCGACGACGAGCGGCGTCGTCGGGAAATGGTTGCGCATGGCGCTCAGGCCGTAGCGATTGTTGAGGCCGAGGCCGGAGCCGATCGGCGCGCCCCACGGCATCAGCACCTCGCAGCCGGCGTCAAGCAGCCGCCCCGCCGCCACGAGATCTTCGGTCGTGTAAGGAAAGACCTCGAAGCCATCCTCGGTGAGGATCCGCGCCGCCTCGACCAGTCCGAACAGGTCGGGCTGAAGCGTGTCCTCCTCGCCGATCACCTCAAGCTTGATCCAGGGCGTGCCGAAGACCTCCCGCGCCATGTGCGCGGTCGTCACCGCCTCCTTGACCGAATGGCAGCCGGCCGTGTTCGGCAGGACACGCACGCCCAGGTCCTGGATGAGGCTCCAGAACGCCTGGCCAGCTCTCTCCGACGCCGCTTCCCGGCGGAGCGATACGGTCACGACCTCCGCGCCGGACGCCTTGACCGCATCCGCCATGATCGCAGGCGACGGATAGAGCGAGGTGCCGAGCAAGAGCCGGCTCTCGACCTCGACGCCATAGAACGACGGCATGGCTCAGCCTCCCCGAAGCGGCGCCACGACTTCGAGCCGGTCGCCCGGCGCGATCTCGTGCTCCGCGCGCGCTTCCTTCGGCACGAACTCCTCATTGACCGCCGTCGCGACGACGGCGTCAGCATAGCCGAGTTCGACGAGAGCGTCGGCCAGCCGGGCGGCAGCGATCTCGGTCTCCGCCCCGTTCAACATGATCTTCATTGCGCTCGCTCCAACGCCGCGGCGACGAGGCCTGCGGCTTCGGCCGCCATCGCCGGCGACAGCAGGAAGCCGTGGCGATAGAGGCCGTTCACGTAGATCCGTCCGTCCTTCTCATATGCTCGCGGCAGATTATCCGGGAAGGCCGGCCGGGCGTCGACGCCGATTTCCAGAACTTCGGCTTCCGCGAAGGCCGGATGCAGGGCATAGGCCGCGCCCAGGAGCTCCAGCAGCGAGCGCGCGGTGATCCGACTGCGGTCGTCGCTTTCGATCATCGTGGCGCCCAGCATGAAGACGCCGTCGCCCCTGGGCACGATGTAGAGCGGGTGCCGGGGATGAAGCAGCCGCACCGGACGGCCGAGCGCGACGTCCGGCGTGCGGACGATGACCATTTCGCCCTTGACGCCGCGAAGCTCCGGCAGGCCGGCCGCGAGACCACGGCAGTCGACGATCTTGGCCTTGGCGTCGACCTCGGCGCCGTCGACGCCGAAGCGCACCTCGACGCCTTTCGCCTCGAGCCGCGCCAGCAGGGCGGACAGGGCCTGACGCGGCGCAAGATGCGCTTCGTCCGGGAAATGCAGCGCCAGGCCGAAACGGCCGTCGAGATCAGGCTCCAGGGCGGCGACGCCATCGCCATCCATTTCGACGAACCCGGAGGTTCGGCGGGCGAACCGCCGCAGTTCCGCCCGGTCCCTCGAATTGGCCACGACGAGCGTGCCGCCGCGCGTCACCGCCGCGCCGTGCGCCTCCCACCAGTCGGCCGCTGGCTGGCCGAGCGTCACGACGGCCTCTTCCGCGCTCTC
>DAINCG010000032.1:17437-18800 GCA_036732525.1 Pseudomonadota bacterium
CGAGCCCAGGGGCGCGGTCGATCACGCGCACCGCGTGGCCGCGGTCCGCAAGTTCGGTTGCGACGGTCAGGCCGGCGACGCCGGCGCCAATGACGGTGATCGGGCTCAAGGGAATGGTCTGTCCATCGGGCGACGGCGCCGGCCGAACCGAGCCGGCGCGCCCCGCCGCTTCCCCGCTCTGCGCGGGATCATCGGGAAAACTAGTCCTCTGAATCCTAATGGAGGCGGCGGGAATCTCAATGCGGGCGGCGTCTGACCAAGCGAAAACGCATGACCGGGTCGCGATCGCTGCGCTTGCGGCCGGGCCGGAAGGGCGTATCGTCGGCCGAAGAACGATGTCCGCTCCCGGCCACCACGCGCGCGAAATCCGCCCCGTCGCCGCCGCCCTGCTGATGCTGGGCGCGTGCGGCATGTTCGCGTTCAATTCGATCTTCGTGAAACTGGCCGCCGAAACCGGCCTGCACCCCTTTCAAATCGCCTTCTTCCGCAACTTCTTCGCGCTCATGATCATCGCGCCGATGGTGCTTGTTCGCACCGGTCCACGCGCCTTCATCCCGAACCGCCCCGGGATGCTCGCCTTGCGCGGCGGATTGAACGGCGTGTCGATGATGGCCTGGTTCTATGCCGTTCCCTTCATGGCGATCACGGATTTGACGGCGATCGGGTTCACCGGGCCGATCTGGGCCACGCTGATGGCCGCCTTCTTCCTCGGCGAGAAGATGCGGCTCCGACGGTGGACTGCGATCGCCGTCGGTATTCTGGGGGCGCTGGTCGTCGTGCGGCCGGGCTTTCAGGAGGTGAACGTCGCCGTCTACCTGGTTCTGCTCTCGTCGGCCACCTGGGGTGCGACGCTGATCGTGATCCGGCGACTCACGTCAGTGGAGCATGTCGACACCATCCTGATTTACCAAGCGGTGGCGATGGCGGCGATCGCGCTCGTGCCGATGCTGTTCGTCTGGACCAACCCGACGCCGATGGGTTGGCTCTGGATGGCGGTGCTGGGACTGCTCGCCATGGGCGCGCACAGCCTGCACGTTCGCGCCTTCGCGATGCAGGAGGTTTCCGCGCTGCAGCCGCTCGATTTCGCGCGCTTCCCGATCGCGGCCGTCGGCGCCTACCTGATCCTCGGCGAGATGCTGAGCCCGTGGACCGCCGTCGGCGCGCTGATTGTTTTCGGCGCCGGCGCCTACATCTCCCACCGCGAGGCCCAGTTGAAGCGCCGGGAGGCGGCGGCGCAGACCGCCACATCGGCCCTGACGACTCCGATCGTCGCCGACATTGAGGCTGGCCCCCACGCGGGCGCGGCGTTCAAGACGACGGTCGCTGGCCGCTGGGGCCCGGGACCGAGCCATCTCTTCCACAC
>DAINCG010000033.1:0-18070 GCA_036732525.1 Pseudomonadota bacterium
ACGCATGCGAGGGCCTGACGAATGGACGCCGACAGCCGCGCCCGCGCGCTGGGTTATCCCTACGGCGCCCCACGGGGCGATTGCGTCTGGGTCGATGGCCGGACCGTCCCGCTCGAAGGTTCGAACGTCAATGCGATCGCAGGCGCGCTCGACGCGGTCGGCGCCGACCCCCGCGCCAAGCGAACGCCCATCCTGGCGATCGGCTCCAACCGCGCGCCGGTGCAACTCGCGCGGAAATTCGCCGACTTTCCGAAACCCTGCGCCGTGATCGTCGCCCGCGCCGTGCTCAAGGACTTCGACGTGGTCTACGGCGCCGGGATCGCGGGATATGGCGCCGTCGGCGGCGCGACGCTCGCCCCTTCGCCCGGCACGGCGGTCGAGGTCTGGGCGACCTGGCTCGACGATGCCCAACTCGCGCGCATGCACGAAACCGAGGGCCTGGCGGCCGGCGTCTACGCGCTCCTGGAACTGCAGCAGATCGACCTCGTCTTCGACGCCGGCCCGGTCTGGTCGTCGGTGCTGGCCTATGTGCAGCGTTCGGGCGCCCTCAACCTCGGCGGCGCGCCGACGGCGCTCGCCGAGATCCCGGCAAAGGGCCGCCGCTTTCAGGCGCTCCGCCAGACGGAGTTGCAGGGCCTGCTGCGCGATCGCTTCGCGCCGGGTCTGCCGCTCGACCGGTTCGTCGAGGAAAACGTCGAAGCGCTCTCCATCCGGCAGGCTCGGACCGCGACGCTGCGCAAGACGGCCATCCCGTTCGACTGGCCGCACAAGCAGGACCGGACGCCGCGGCATCTCTGGCAGGAGCCGCGTTAGGCATCGTATCGCCCCGCAAGGCGCCGATTATTTAGGCGCCCAAGCGGTCGGCATACTCGGCGCCAGCCCGACAGGCCTTGGTTTCGCCGACTGGCGCCCATCTTGCTTCGCATTCTCACGTGCGGGAGCGTCTAGGGTTCCGGCCTTCCCAGGAAGGCGCAGGTCCGAGAGACGCAGGCCGCGGCCCGGCGACAAGGGCGGCGGCTACACGGCGGGACAAAAACCCGGGAGTCAACTGCACAGGTTTGCGCGCGCAAACTTATGCTCCCGGTCGCGCGCAAGCCTCCCAAGGCACGGGAGAGCGAGGCGCCGACCCATGAAGCGATTGAAAACCCTCTTCGGCCTCAGGGCCGCCCGACTGGCCGCAGCGCTGGCCGCCGCCATGGCGCTCGGACTCGCCGCCGCGCCCGCGTCCGCCAAGACGGACTTCAAGGTCTGCTGGTCGATCTACGTCGGCTGGATGCCCTGGGGCTACATGGCCGACAGCGGCGTCATGGCGAAATGGGCCGACAAATACGGCATCGATGTCGAGATCGTGCAGATCAACGACTATGTGGAATCGATCAACCAGTACACGGCCGGCGCATTCGACGGCTGCTCCATGACGAACATGGACGCGCTCTCCATCCCGGCCGGCGGCGGCGTCGACACCACGGCGCTGATCGTCGGCGACTACTCCAACGGCAATGACGGCATCATCCTGAAGGACAAAACGGCGCTCAAGGACATCAAGGGCCAGCAGGTCAACCTGGTCGAGCTCTCCGTGTCCCACTACCTCCTCGCCCGCGCCCTGGAGACGGTCGACCTGTCGGAGCGCGACGTGACCGTGGTGAACACCTCCGACGCCGACATGGTCGCGGCCTACGCCACCGGCGACGTGACGGCGGTCGTGACCTGGAACCCGCTGCTCTCCGAGATCGAGGCGCAGCCGAATGCGACCAAGGTGTTCGATTCCGCCGGCATCCCGGGCGAGATCATCGACGTCATGATGGTCAACACGGAGACGCTGAAGGCGAACCCGGACTTCGGCAAGGCGCTGGTCGGCGCCTGGTACGAGACGATGGCGCTGATGTCGTCCGACACGCCCGAAGGCAAGGCGGCCCGGACCGCGATGGCGACCGCGTCCGGCACCGACCTCGCCGGCTACGACGCCCAGCTCGCCACGACCGAGATGTTCTACACGCCTGCCGAAGCCGCCGCCTTCACGCGGTCGGAATCCCTGCCGAAGACCATGAAGTTCGTCGCCGAGTTCCTGTTCGACAAGGGCATCCTCGGCGAAGGCGCGCCGAGCCCCGAGTTCGTCGGCGTCGCCTTCCCGGGCGGCGCGGTCTATGGCGACAGCGGCAACATCAAGCTGCGCTTCGACGACGCCTACATGCAGATGGCGGCCGACGGGAAGCTCTGACGGTCGAAGCCGCCGTCAGGAGCCTCGCGGATGAAGGCGATCAACCGGGTCATTCCGGCGCGACAGGGCCGGGTCCTCGCGGCCCTGCCCTTCGTCGTGCTGATCGCCGCCTATGCCGTCGCGAGCCACTGGCGGCGGCAGGAGAATCCGGCCGACAAGCTGCTGCCGTCCTTCGAGGCGATGGGCCAGGCGTTCTGGCGGATGGCGACAGAGCCCGACCGGCGCTCCGGCGACCTGCTGCTCTGGACCGACACGCTGGACAGCCTGGCCCGGATCGCCGCCGGCATGGGCATCTCGACCGCGATGGCATTGACGCTCGGCGTCGCCATCGGCTTTCTGCCCATCGTCCGCGCGACGCTGGCGCCCTTCGTCGCGGCCTTTTCGCTGATCCCGCCGATCACCATTCTGCCGATCCTGTTCATCGTGGCGGGACTGGGCGAGGCTTCGAAGATCGCGCTGATCGTCGTCGGCACGGCGCCGGTCATGACCCGGTCCGTCGCCCAGGCGGTGATCCAGATCCCGCGGGAGCTGATCGTGAAGGCGGAGACGCTGGGCGCTTCCGTCTGGCAGATAACGACGCGCCTGATCATGCCCCAGGCGCTGCCGGAGCTGATCACGGCGATTCGGCTCGGCCTCGTGCCGGGTTGGATCTTCCTCGTCTCGGCGGAGGCGATCGCCTCCACCTCCGGCCTCGGCTACCGCATCTTCCTTGTTCGTCGCTATCTCGCGATGGACGTGATCCTGCCCTACGTGCTTTGGATCACGCTGCTCGCCATCGTCATCGACCGCCTGCTGCTGCTGCTCTCCCGGCGCCTGTTCCGCTGGCGGCATCTCGAGGGGGCGGCGCTTTGAGCACGGTCGAAGTCCGCGATCTCGGCATGTCCTATGGCGACCAGCTCGTGCTGGAGCGGGTCAATCTCACGATCCGCTCGGGCGCCTTCTGTACCATCGTCGGCGCGTCGGGCTGCGGCAAGTCCACCTTCCTCCGCCTGCTGCTCGCCCAGGAGCGGCCGACCCGCGGCCAGATCCTGATCGACGGCGAACCGATGCCCGAAGAGCCCGGCCCCGACCGCGGCATCGTCTTCCAGCGCTATTCCGTCTTCCCGCACCTGACCGTCGCCGAGAACCTGATGCTGGTGGAGGAAATTCGCACATCCCGGAAGCTCGGCCGGCTGTTCGGCCGCCAGCGCCGGGCGGCGCGCGAGAACGTCCGCCAGGCGATCGACGAAATCGGCCTGAGCGTCGCCGCCGACCGCTATCCGGCCCAGCTTTCGGGCGGCATGCAGCAGCGGCTCGCCATCGCCCAGGCGCTTCTGATGCAGCCGAAAGTGCTGCTGCTCGACGAGCCGTTCGGCGCGCTCGACCCCGGCATCCGCGTCGACATGCACGACCTCCTCCTGAAGCTCTGGGACGAGAAGAAGATGACCGTCTTCATGGTCACCCACGACATCCAGGAAGCGTTCAAGCTGGGCGACCGCCTGCTCGTCTTTGACAAGGTTCGCCACGATCCGCACGCGCCGGAAGCCTATGGCGCGACCGTGACATACGACCTCCCCATCGCCCGCGCCCGGCCCGGGCCGGCCCCGATCAACGACAACTGAGGGAACGCACGTCTCATGTTTCTCGAAAGGCTCTACCGGGGCGGCGAGCGCCGCGCCCATCATCCGGACTTCAACAAGCTGCAGCTCCGCGGCTGGAAGGCGGCGCTCGCCGAAGGCGAACTGCCGAGCGCCGGCTGGCAGAAGGAGCAGGCCTGGGCGCTCCGCATGGGGCTGACCGGATCCGACTCGCTCGAGGACAAGACGATCCCGACCTTCGCCAGGGGCGAGCTGCCACACTACGCCGGCATCAACACCTTCCTGAAGGCGCCCTATATCGAGGACGTGCAGAAGGTCGGCCTCTACGACGCGGCCGTCATCGGCATTCCCTTCGACGGCGGCACGACCTACCGGCCGGGCACCCGCTTCGGGCCGCAGGGCGTGCGCCGCATCTCCGCCCTCTACACGCCCTACAACTACGAACTCGGCGTCGACCTGCGGGAGCAGATGACGCTCTGCGACGTCGGCGACGTCTTCACCATTCCCGCCAATATCGAGAAGACCTTCGACCAGATCAGCCGCGCGGTCAGCCACGTCGTCTCGTCGGGCGCGCTGCCGATCATGATCGGCGGCGACCATTCGATCGGCTTCCCCTGCGTCCGGGGGATCGCGCAGTGCACGTCGAAGCGCATCGGCATCGTCCACTTCGACCGGCATATCGACATCCAGGAGAAGGACCTGGACGAGCGCATGCACACGACGCCCTGGTACCACGCGACCGACCTCGTCAACGTGCCGGCGGTGAATCTCGTCCAGGTCGGCATCGGCGGCTGGCAGGTGCCGCGCGCCGGCGTCGAGGAGGCCCGGAAGCGCAACACCAACATCTTCACCATGCGCGACGTGGAGGAGATGGGCCTGAAGGAGACGGCCGCGCGGGCGCTGGAGCTCGCCTGGAAGGACGCGGACGCCGTCTACATCTCCTTCGACATCGATTCGGTCGACTGCGGCTTCGTTCCCGGCACCGGCTGGCCAGAGCCCGGCGGCTTCCTGCCGCGCGAAGCGCTGGAACTCGTCTCCCTGGTCGCGGCCGAAGGCATCTGCGGGCTGGAGGTGGTCGAAGTTTCGCCGCCCTACGACACGTCCGACATCACGGCGCTCTTGGCGACGCGCGTGATCGTCGACGTGCTCGGCACGCTGGTCAGCCACGGCAAGCTCGGCGCGCACAAGGGCATCATCGACAAGCCGGTCGAGATCCCTGCCGGCCCCGACGTGGAGTAGCCGCCATGCCGCACGACGGACATCACCACCACCATCATCATCACCACGGCCACAATCATGGGGGCGGGGAGCACCTGCATTCCCACCCGCTCGGCCCCGGCGGCGCCGGCCGGACGGAGGAATTGCAGACGCTCGCCGCGAGCTTCATCGACGGCTTCCGGCAGGCGACAGACAAGGCGAGCTTCCTCCGCGTCGCGGGCGTGCCCTTCCAGCGCCCGGGCGCAGACGGGCTGACGCTCAACCTGGTCGACGCGGAAATCCGCTCCGCCTGGCAGGTCGGCTCCGCCTCCCCCGGTTTCGCGTCCAAGGAACTGGTCTACATGCCCTTCCCCGGCGAGATGATCGCCGGCCGGGAAAACATGACCTTCGTCTACGTCTCCATGAGCGAGCGCCTGGACGTCGACCTGCTGGAGGTGCTGGCCGAAAAGCTGTAGCGGCGGCGGGGCGCATCCCTATAACGGGGCTATGAAAGTCTGCATTGTCGGCGCGTCGGGCAAGCTCGGCCGCTACATGGTCGAACATGCCCTACAGCGCGGCTACGCAGTCGTCGGCGTCTGCCGCCAGAAGAGCGTCGAGAAGCTGGCGGCGTTCCGCGATCGGATCGAGATCGTGCCGGGCGCGACCGACGATCCGGCCGTGATCGCCCGCGCGGTCGAAGGCTGCGATGGCGTCCTGACCGTCCTCGTGCCGTGGGGCGTCGACGACTATGCGAGCGGCACGGCGAAGGCGGTCCTGGACCACGCGCCCAAGGATGCGCGGCTCGTCTTCTCCTGCGGCTGGCACATCACGCGGGACAGCAAGGACGTCTATTCCTGGAAGCTGAAGGCGCTGCTCGCGATCGCAAGCCCGATCGCGCGCCTCCTCCGGCTGGTCGATATCGACGACCAGGTCCGCGCTACGGACCTGGTCTTCCGAAGCGACCGGCGCTGGACCGTCGTCCGCGGCAGCGACCTGGAGGAAGGCGCAAGCGAGGGCCTCCCGATCTGGCGCCGTCATGTCGGCGACCCGGCGCTCGCCAGCAATCGGACGCGGCGCACGGATTTCGCGCTGTTCATGGTGGAAGCGCTGACGGACGCGAGCCTGATCCGGGAAGCGCCGGCGATTGTCAGCCGGGCGTCCGATTCGGCGAAGGCGCACGCGGCGTAGCGGTCGTCACTGGTCAAGCGCGGCCTGGGCCCGCATGCTTTGCCCACGAAGCTACCGCGGGAGGAGTTCGATGTCGCAAATCCGCCACGCCGCAGCGCTAGTCCTGCTGCTCGTCCTGACCGTCGCCGCCGGATCGGCGGAAGCCTGGTCGGTCAGCCCGTCCAAAGGGCGCTATGCGCCGGGCGAGCAGATCGTCATCCGGTTCAGCAACTTCTCCGACCCGCGCGACTGGATCTCCGTCGTCAAGGCGGGCTCGCCGAGCAACCACTATGTCGACGGCTACTGGACCTATATCGACCGAGATTCGGGCGCGCACACGTTCCGCGGCCTGCCCGCCGGGACCTATGAGGTGCGCGCCTATTGCTGCTGGGGCTCGACCCATGGCGGCTACAACATCCGCGCCAAGGCGACGTTCGTCGTCGGCCAAGGCCCGGCGGCAGGCGGCGGCGGCGGCGACGACGACCTGGCGCGCGCGTCCGTCGGCGGCAAGTATTCCGGCCTGATCCAACGACTGACCTGTCCCGCCGACCGGAACCGCTATGGCGCGTTCAACGACTACGGCTATTGGGCCGGCGGCGCCTGGTGCAGACAGCAGGGCCAGGCGGGCTACTGGGTCTGGGTCGCGCCCACATGGTACGTCTGGCGAAACCGCCGTTAGACGTAGCTGAGCGCCAGGCCAAGCGCCGCGGAGACGCCCAAGACCTGCGCCACGCCCCAGCGGCGCCAGAACAGGAGCAGCGCCGCGAGCGCGCCGAGCACGAGGACGCGCCAATCGAGCGTCGCGACGTCCGGCCGCCAGAGCACGAAGGGTCCGGCCTGCTCCCGCACGACCTCTGCGAAGAGGACGTGGAGCGCGAACCAGAGCGAGAGGTTGAGGATCACGCCGACGACCGCCGCCGTGATCGCCTGCAGGGCGCCGGCGAGCCTGGGCGCCTCCGCGATCCGCTCCACATAGGGCGCGCCGGCGAAGATCCAGAGGAAGCAGGGCGCGAAAGTCGCCCAGAGCGTCATCGCCGCCCCGGCGAGGCCGAGCCAGAGGCCGCCCGCACGGAAGGCCGCCAGGAAGCCGACGAACTCCGTCACCAGGATAAGCGGCCCCGGCGTCGTCTCCGCGAGGCCGAGGCCGTCGAGCATCTCGCCCGCCGTCAGCCAGCCATAGCCGGTCACCACGTCCTGCGCCATGTAGGCGAGAACCGCATAGGCGCCGCCGAAGGTCACGACCGCGAGCTTCGAGAAGAAGAGGCCGACGTCGCCGACGATCTCCGGCCCCAGGCCGACGGCGAAGGCGGCCACCGGCAGAAGCCAGACGACGAGACCGAGGGCGACGGTTCGGATTGTTCGGGCGATCGGCACGCGGGCTGCGGTCGTTGCGACGTCTTGCCCGTCTGCCGCACGCGCGAAAAGCGCGCCGTAGAGCGCGGCCGCGAAGACGATCAGCGGGAACGGCAACGCCAGAAAGAAGATGCCGACGAAGGCGAGGCCGGCGATCGCCCACTGCGCCGGCCCCTTCAGCGCCCGCTTCGCGACCTTGAGGAGCGCGTCGACCACGATCGCCAGCACCGCTGCCTTGACGCCGAGAAACAGCGCGCCGACCAGCGGCACATCGCCGAGATAGGCGTAGATCGTCGCCAGCCCCAGCACCACGGCGGCGCCCGGCAGCACGAACAGGAGGCCCGCGACGAAGCCGCCGAGCACGCCGTGCAGCCGCCAACCGGCATATGTGGCGAGCTGCATCGCCTCCGGCCCCGGCAGGAGCATGCAAAAGCTCAAGGCGTTCAGGAACTGCCGCTCCGACAGCCAGGCCTTCTCCTCGACCAGCACGCGATGCATCAGCGCGATCTGCGCCGCCGGCCCGCCGAATGACAGCAAGCCGATCTTCAGGAAGGCCCGGAATGCTTCGGCGAAATGTGGCCGCGCCATGTGTCCGGCGTTCATTTCGGGGACTTTCCGGCGACCGACGGCCAGTCGTGGTCCTCGTCCTGCGCGTCACGGGCCCAACGATAAAGGGCGTCATAGAGCGGCATGGTCGCATCCAATTGCGCAATGTCGTCGCGATACATCCGGCTGAAGCCTAGCGAGGCCGCCAAGAGCCCGGCCGATTCTGCCGCAAGTTCATGACGATTTGTGTCCGCGCCCCGGATGATGCGCGCCAATGTCGCCAAAGCGGGCGTGTCGAGGCCGAATTCCTCGAGCATCGTGTCGAACGTGCAACGGTCGCCGCGATGGCTCCAGAAGACTCCTTCCAGATCGAACGGGGTCGCCTGGAACGTCTCCGCCACTGCCAGGACTTCACTCGCCGGCACGAACAGGAAGCGCGCATCCGGGTCGACGAATCGGCGGATGAGCCAGGGGCATGCGATCCGATCGATCTTCGGGCGCTGTCGCGTCACCCAAGTCGTGGCGCCGGCGGCGCCGCGCGGCGGGATCGCGGACGCCGCGACCATCGGCAGTCCGGCGTCGCGCCAGGCGAACTGGCCGCCCGTCAACGTCTCCGCGTCGACCCCGAGCGCGCGCAATGCGGCAGCCGCCCCGTGACCGAGCTTCATGCCCTTCTGGCAGTAGACTACGACTTTGCGGCCACGCGCCGTCTCGGCCAAGCGATCCATCGCGTCGAAAGGCCAGCGGATCGCGCCGGGCGCGAGGCGCGGATCGTCGTCGAAATCCGCATCTGTGCGGACATCGACGATAAGCGGCTGATCGGCGGCGCCTATCAAGCGAAACAATTGATTGGCAGAAATTTCTGTCGGCGAGGCCATGGCGGCATCCTCCTGGAAAAGCGTTCAGGCAAGGATGCGGTTCTTAGGCTGGCGCCTCACGAGGCGTCCGCGGGCCCCCGTTCAACGAACGCTCGCCGAAATCGCGCCAACCTGTCAACAGGATTCCGATTCGGGCGGCCGCGTCCGCGGCGGGGTACGCCGCGACTTCAGCCCTCTGCATACGCGCCGTCGACGAGCCGTGGCGCGACGCCACTGGCATCGCAGGCAAGCGCGCATTCTACATCTTCTAAAAAGCCTCGACCGATAAGTTCGAGGCCCGATCGGCAGGTCCGTATGGTCGCGCCGAGCGTTGGCCGCGCCGCGTGGAAGGCCGTACGCGCGGCCTCCGCCTCGGGCGACAGTTCGGCCGGCCTGTCGTCGGTCAGCGCGGCGAGGATCGCCCCGGCGCCCAGCCAGTCCTCAAGCGCGGGACGATAGGCGCCGTCCGGCCAGTGCTCCCCCGCCGGCACGACGGCGACCGGCCCCGCCGCAAGCGCCCGGACGGCCGATGCAATCGCGGCGGCGTTGCGCAAGCAGCCGGCGAACACCCGCTTGCCCGCAAGCGCCGCAGAGATCGCGGAGCCGTTCGGCGACGGCAACAGCAGCGTTTCGCCCCTCCTCAGGTTTTCGAGCGTCGGCGGCGACAGGGAGAACTTCGCGCCCGGCGCGTCGCGTCGCTCGGCGCAGACGGCGCCGATCCGTGTCGCCGCCTGACGCGCGGCCTCGCGGTCCCTGTCCGGAAACGGCGCGACACGCGCGCCGCGGCCGACCGCGACGTCGACGGCGGTCGAGAATGAAAGCACGTCGACGATGACGAAGACGTCCGCGTCGCCAAGCAGCGCCTTGGCGCCGGCAAGGCCCCATTTGAGGCGAACGTCGATCGCCTTCGTCACTCCGGAATGCCGGCGGCCGTCAGCGCCGCGCGGAAGCGCTCCATGTCCGCGGGGTCCTTGTAGAGATGTGTCCGGGCGGCGAGATCCGTCGTGAAGTTCGGCTGCGCTTCGAGCAGGCGGGCGGCTTCGGCGCGGGCGTCGTCCGGCCGGCCCGCATCCGCATAGGCCGCAATCAACTGCGTGGTCGGCCCCGGCAGCACGCGGTCGCCAAGGCGGTTGCGATGTTCGAGCAGCGTCTCGATCGCGACCTCCGGTTCGCCCGCGGCGCGTTGGTTCAAGCCCAGAAAATAAAGAAGCGGCAGGCTGTCCGGGCTCATCCGCATCGCGATCTCGATCTGCTTGATGCCCTCGTCGCCGCGGCCGATGTGGCCGAGGAGCTTGCCGTAGCTCGCGCGCATCAGGCTGTCGCTCGGCGCGGCCTGCATGGCCTTCGCGATGGCGTTCAACGCGTCGTCGAAGCGTCCCAGCCGGTAGTAGGCCTCGGCGAGGCTGCTCCAGGCCGGTCCGAATTCCGGATCGAGCCGCACGGCCTCCTCGGCGAGCTTCAAGGCGGCGCCCAGGTTGTCGATCCCGCCGCCGTCGGGCGCGTCGCCGTTTGCGTACAACAGGATGCGGACATAGGCCGCGCCCGCATAGCCGCCGGCGAACGCGGGGTCGATGGTCATCGCTTCGTTGAAGAGGGCGAGCGCCGCCTGCAGATTTTCCGGCGTCGGCGGAATGCGCTTCGCCCGGCCCTGAATGTAGAGGTCGTAAGCCCGAAGGTCCGGCGTATGCCGGCGGACGACGCGGGTCAGCTTGGCTTCGCTCAACGTGCGGGACAGCTCCGCCACCACCTCTTCGGCGATTTCGGACTGGATCGCGAACACGTCGTCGGCTTCGCGGTCGTACCGTTCGGCCCAGAGCTGCGCGCCCGTCGCGCCGTCGATCAACGTCGCGGTGACCCGCACATTTTCGCCGGCCCGGCGAACGCTGCCTTCGAGCAGATGATCGACGGCCAAGGCTTGCGCCACCTGGCGCGGATCGGCGCCGCCGCCGGCGAAGCGGGCCGCCGCCGAGGACGCGGCGACGCGCAGGCCCCCCACCTTCGAGAGGTCGGTCGCGATATCCTCCGAAATGCCGGCGGCGAAATGGTCCTGGCCCGCGTCGTCGGACCGGTTGGCGAACGGCAGCACGGCGATCGACGGCGTCGCGGCGCGCGCGAGCTCCGGCGAAGCCGGCGCGGGCGCCGGCGGCGGCGTTTCCCACGGCCGCCAGGCGGCAAGGCCGCCCGCCAGCACGACCAGCACAATGCCGGCGGCGATCAGCGGACCGCGCAGCGCCGACTTCCGAATGACGATGACAGTGTCGTCCGGCTCGCCCATGCCCTGAACGCGAAAGGCGCGCACCGGCCGGGCGATATTCTTGACCTGCACCTCGCCCAGATCGTCCAGGTCGACCGGCATGCGGTCGCGCACCTGATCGCGCGCCGCGCGCGACAGGCAGATGCCGCCGGCAGGCGCCACGCCCTCCAGCCGGGCGGCGATGTTGACGCCCTCGCCCAGCAGGTCGTCGCCTTCCGAGACGACATCGCCGACGTTGACGCCGATGCGGAAGCGGATGCGCCGGTCGGACGGCGTGTCGGCGTTCCGCTTCTCCATGCCGGCCTGCAGCTCAAGCGCGCATCTGAGGGCGTCGACCGCGCTCGGGAATTCCAGCAACAGGCTGTCGCCGGCCGTGTTGGCGATGCGGCCGCCGTGCTCGGCGATCAGGGGATCGATGAACTCGGCCCGGTGCGTGCGCAACGCGCGCAGAACGCCTTCCTCGTCGAGCCCGACCAGCCGCGAATATCCGGCGACGTCGGCGGCGACGATCGCGGCCAGCCTGCGATTTGTGCGTTTCAACCCGAGTCCTCGATTGAAGGCCGCCATTCTACCGGCGGACCTTCGGTTCAGCCATAGTTTGCCGCAGCGCGCGGACGCCGTCCGTTCGAACGTCGTAACGGGCGTCACAATTCTAGCGGGACTGAAACCCGCAGGACTTCCACCTCGTATTTCAAGTATCAACCAACCAAGGAGGAAGTCATGACCGATACGAAACGCGCCACGGCTCGCCCCGAACAGCTCTCCGACGCCGATCTGGACCAGGTGTCCGGGGGCCAAAACTACGGCGAGACGCTCAACGGTCCCCTGAAGGCGAACATTGCTTCCATCCGGTTCGACGCCGACGGCAATGTCGCGTCGAAGACGCTGTTCGCCCAGGCGGCCGGCGGCGGCAATGTCGCCGGCGGCGGCGGCTCGGGCGGGAGCTATACCTTCGACGAGATCATCGACGGCGAATACGTGCCCGTCACCTATCGCGTTGGATGACCGCCGCGGGCGCGGGCGCGCGGCCGCCTCACCCGGCGGTCACGCTCCCGCGTTCGACGACGTACATGCGGTCGAGCAGGTCAGCGCAATGGGCGGTGTTGGATTCCGCGATCAGGATCGACACGCCTTCCGACTTCATGCTCGCCAGGATGTCAGACATGCGCTTGGCGAGCGCCGGCGCGATGCCTTCGGACGGCTCGTCCAGAAGCAGCATCTTGTTCCCTGCCAGAAGCGCGCGGGCAAGCGCAGCCAGCTTCTGCTGGCCGCCCGAAAGGCTGGTCGCTGGCCGGTCGCGAAACTCCTTCGCTTCCGGAATCAGCCCGTAGACCCAGTCGAGCCGGTCGCGCCAGCCGTCGATCCCGACGGACCAGACCGGCGTCATGACGTTCTCTTCCACGGTCAGCGTCGGCGCGAGCTTCCGGTCCTCCGGCATGTAGCCCATGCCGAGCGCCGCGCGCCGCTGCGGCGGCGTCGCCATCAAGTCCGTACCGTCGAAGTCGATCCGGCCGGACTTCGCCTTCAGCAAGCCCATCAGCGCGCGGAGAAACGTCGTTTTGCCGGCGCCGTTGCGGCCGATCAGGCCGACCATCTCGCCCGTCTCCAGCCTCAGCGACACGTCGCGCAGGATGTTGACCGGGCCGATGTCGACGTTGAGACCCTGGACATCAAGCATGGGCCGCATCTCCCGTCCGGCCGGGCGCCGCATGGTCGCCGCCGATGACGTATTCGATCACCTTCGGGTTCTTCAGCGCGTCGGCCGGCGGCGCGTCGCAGATCACCTCGCCCTGGTAGAAGGCAAGCACGCGATCGACGTAGCGCTCGACGATCTCCATGTCGTGTTCGACGAAGAGCACCGTCACGCCCTTCTCCTTCAGGGCGGAGATGACGATGTCCATGATGCCGAACTTCTCCTCGACCGAGACGCCGGACGTGGGCTCGTCGAGCAGCAGGACCTTCGGGTTCGCAACGACCGCCATGGCGATGTCGAGCAGCTTGCGCACACCCTGGGACAGCGTGCTCGCCACCGCATCCTTGTGCTGGACGATGTCGAACTGCGTCAGCAGCCGCTCGGCCTCGGCGACGAGGTCGGGCGTACGTGGCGAGCGCAGCATGGCGCCGCCGCCCTCCTTCGCGATTGAAAGCGCGATCAAGAGGTTCTCCATCACCGTCATGGTCATGAAGACCTGGGAGACCTGGAAGGAGCGGCAGACGCCGACATGGGTCGCGTCCCGAGGCTCGATGCCGGTGATGTCGCGGCCCTGGAATTCGATGCGGCCGCTGGTCGGCTTCAGGTAGCCGGTGATCATGTTGACGAAGACGGTCTTGCCGGCGCCGTTCGCGCCGATGATGCCGATGATCTCCCCCTGCGCCGCCGTCACGCTGATGTTGTTGGCGGCGACGATGCCGGAGAAGGACTTGCAGAGGTCTGTGACCTTGAGGGCGGGCGTCTCGGCCATATCGTCTACTCCCGCGCCTTGCCGCCGAGCCGCTCGGCGATCGACCAGATGCCCCGCGGCAGGAAGAAGATAATTGCGAGCAGCGTGCCGCCGGTGATCAGCTGCCAGGCGTGCGGCGCCCACTCGAAGGCGTATGTCCGCAGGAACTCGAAGACGACGCCGCCGATGAAGGGCGCCACGACATTGCCCGGCCCGGCCATGATGGTGATGAAGACGAGCTCGCCGGAGATCGTCCAATTGACCATCGAGTCCGGATCGACCTGGCCCAGCGCCATCGCCATCATGCCGCCCGCGGCGCCGGCGAGCGCCGCCGAAATCATGTACTTCACGTGGATCGCGCGCTCGACCGAATATCCCAGATATTCGACGCGCAGCTCGTTGTCCCGGATCGCCGTCGTCAGGTGGCCAAGCGCCGTCTTCAGGTAGAACTGCACCAGCACGATGGCGACGATGGCAAGCGCGATCACCGCGCAGAACAGCACGTATTTGTCCTCCGGCGCCCAGCCGAAAATCGTCGTCGGCGAGACAGAGAAGCCGTCTGTCGATCCCAACGCCTCGACTTTCACGAGGATGCCGTAGAGCACCATCGAAAAGGCGAGCGACAGCATGGCGAAGAAGATGCTGCGGTAGCGCCGCAGGATGAAGCCCAGGACGAAGCCGACCGCCGCCGCCGCCGCGACCGCGAGCGCGATCCGGACGAAGATGTCCGTGACGCCCGCCCACTGGTCGACCAGCGCCACCGCATAGGCCCCGATGCCGAAATAGAGCGCGTGGCCGAAGGAGATCAGGCCCGTCCGCCAGAGCACGAGGAGCCCCAGCACGGCGAGCCCCCGGGCCAGGCCGAACATGACGTTGTTCAGGATCCAGCCCTCGAGCACGCTGCCGAGCAGGGCGAACGCCACAAAGGCCGGGACGGCCCAGCGGATAGTGCGGTCGGTCTTCAGGAAGTCCAGCATCAGATCCTCCGCGCCTTCGCCGGGGCGAACAGGCCTTCCGGCCGGATGATCAGAACGATCGCCATCACCGCGAAGACGACGAAGAGCTCGAGCTCCGGCATCAGGTGGACGGCCATCGCCCGGAAGAGGCCGACCATGAAGGCGCCGATGATGGCGCCCGGGATGGAGCCCATGCCGCCGATCACCACGACGGCGAAGGAGAGCACGATGACGTCGATGCCGAAGCCCGGCGCCACGGAAATCGTCGGCGCGATGTAGGCCCCGCCGAGGGCGCCGAGCGACGCGCCGATGACGAAGATGACGAGATAGATCATCCCGACGTTCAGCCCCATCGCCAGGCTGATCTCCCGGTCGTAGATGACGACGCTGATCAGCTTGCCCCACTTCGTTTTCGTCAGGCCCCACCAGACGGCGAAGGCGACGACGACGGCGAGCGCGAAGAGCGTGATCGAATAGACGTCGCGGCTGATGCCGCCGAGGCGGACATTCCCGAGCGCGGCCATCGGCTGATAGGCGAAATAGGGGTTCACGCCGAAGACCAGCAGGATGACGTCTTCCAGGATCAAGAAGATCCCGAACGTCGCGAGCACGATCAGCACCTCGTCCTGCTCGTACATGCGGCGCAGCACGACCCGCTCGATGATGACGCCGAGGACGAGACCGACGGCGACGGCCGCGACGGGGATCAAGAGAAAGCCGATCCAGTCCGGATAGCCCATGTCGCCGAAGAGGGTGATCAGATAGGCGGAGGAATACGCCCCCCAGGCGTAGAAGGCGCCGTGCGCCACGTTCAGGATCTTCATGACCCCGAAGACGATCGTCAGGCCGACCGAAACGATGAAGAGGTACGAGGCGAAGCTCAGCCCATCCAGCAGGATCGTCGTCGCCAGCTGCATGCGGGGCCTCCCGGGCGTCGGAAAGAATTCGACCGGGGCGGCGTTCAGGCCGCCCCGGCCGGGGTCGTCAAAGGCTCAGTCCGTGTGCGACGACGGTCAGTCGCACTTGGCGCCCGGCATGCCCTGGTTCAGCCAATCTTCCGACAGCATGCCTTCGGGCGGCGTGATGCATTCCGGGGCATAGAACTTGATGTCGACCGCTTCCATCTCGCCCTTGTCGCCGTTCCACTTGGTCACGCCATATCCCACCGGATGGACCGCCTGGCGGCCGTTCGCGAGCGCCATGGAGACCTTGCCGCCGAAGCTTTCGAACTCCATGCCCTGCAGCGCCTGGATCACCTGATCCTGGGTCGGGAAGCCGCCGGCGGCCTCCGCCGCCTTATCCATGGCGATCTTCAGATAGAGGATCGCCTTGCCGTATTCATAGGACGGCCCGAGCGGGTAGGCGTCGTAGCGCTTCTTGTATTCGTCGACGAACCAGGTGTTCAGCGGCCGCGAGCGATCATACCGGTTCAGCAGGCCGTACTCGCCGCGGGTGCCGATGATCACGCCTTCCGGAAACTTCTTGCCGAGGCTGTCGACCGCCGAACCGCCGACCACGGACAGGAGCTTCTTGTCATTGTAGAAGCCGCGCACCAGCGACTGCAGCACGAACGCCTCGATGTCGCCGCCCCAGAAGCTGGAGTGGACGAGCTTCGCATCGTCGAGCGCCAGCGTCGAAATCTCGGCGCCGTACTGGCCGGAAAAGATCTTCGGGAACTGCGGGTTGCCCGAGGCCTTGGCGGCCGGGTTCAGCTTCTGCATCGCCAGGTCGAAGAACTTCCAGCTATCCTGGCCCCAGGCATAGTTCTGGTTGATGCCTGTGTAGGTCGTCAGCTCAGGGAACTTTTCGACCATGTAGTGGGCGGCCGCGACGCTGTCGCTGACGGCGTTGGCCTGGGTGCGGAAGACGTACTCGCGCGGCGCCTCCTCGAACAGGCGCGGCGTGCCGCAGACGGCCATGATGGTCAGCTTCTTCAGCTCTTCGGCGACCGGCGCCATCGCCATGCAGCTGCCGGAGGAGATGTAGCCGACGACCGCGTCGACTTCCTGCTTCTGGACGAGGTTGCGGTATTCCGCGACCTGCTTCGAGTTGCCGCCGGCCTCGTCCGTGAAGACAGGCTCAAGCGTCGCCCCGGCGAAGCCCTTGGTGTTGTAGGGGGCCGGCAGCTTCCCGTTGTTGATCGCGTCGATCACGAGTTCCGCGCCATGCTGGCCCGGGACGCCGAACGGCCCGGCCGCCGGTCCGGTCAGAAAGGTCACGACGCCGACCTTGATCGTGTCCTTCGCCTGCGCGCCGGCGCCCGCGAGCGCCGCCACGGCGACCGCCGCCGCGAGCGCAGCTCTTCCCATTATCCTGATTGCCATTGTTAACGTCTCCCGGTTCGAATTGGCCCGTGTTGGGCCTTATTGATTGAGCGCGGCGTCCTGTCGCGCTGCGTCGCTGATTGATAGGTTAGGCCCAATTCGAAGACAAGGCGGAAACCGGGCTTTCGGCCGCATTGCTTGCGCGTTTCGCGCGCCGTGGTCTATGGATTCGCGCGCGAAGGACCGAAGCGAAGGGACATTCGATTGAAGCCGCCGCCGTTCGAGTACGCCGCGGCGGAATCCGTCGAAGCCGTCATCACCCTGCTCGCCCGCCACCGTCACGGGGCGAAACTGATCGCCGGCGGCCAGAGCCTGACGCCGATGCTGAACTTCCGACTGCTCGCGCCGGACATCCTGATCGACCTCTGCCGGATCCCCGATCTCGACCGGATTGAGCCGCACGGCGGCGGCTTCCGCATCGGCGCGCTCGTCCGTTATCGCCAACTGATCGCGGACGCCGGGCTGAACGCCGACTGCCCGATCGTCCCGCACGTCATCCGTCATGTCGCCCACCGCGCCATCCGCAACCGCGGCACGGTCGGCGGCAGCCTGGCCCATGCCGACCCGGCGGCGGAACTGCCGATGCTCGCCGTATTGCTGGACGGCCGCGTCGGCCTCGCCGGCCCCTACGGCCGGAAGACGGCAGGCGCGACGGACATCTTCAAGGGACCGCTGACGACCAACCTCGCCGAGGACGAGATGATCGTCTCTCTCATCCTGCCGCGCCTTGCCGACAATGCCGGCTGGGGCTTCGAGGAAGTGGCGCGCCGGGCGGGCGACTTCGCGCTCGCCGGCGCGGGCGCCGTGATCACAAGGAAGCGCGGCGCGATCGATTCCGCCCGCGTCGCGGTCATGGGCGTGGACGAGACGCCGCGCCGGCTCCCGGCCGTGGAGCGGGGGCTGACAGGCAGGCCCTTCGACGCTGCCGCGCGAACGGACGCCGTCGCCGCGGCCCGGACGGCCGTCAACCCGACGACCGACCTGCAAGCGTCGGCCGACTATCGCCGCCATCTCGCGGGCGTCGTCGTCGGCCGGGCGCTCGACCGGGCCTGGGCGGGCGCCGCGGAGCCCGCGGCATGACGGCCAGGCGGTGGATCGAGATCGTCGTCAACGGCGAGCGGCGCGCGGCGGACGCCGAGCCGCGCCGCCTGCTCTCCGACTTCCTGCGCCAGGACCTGGG
>DAINCG010000033.1:18080-18488 GCA_036732525.1 Pseudomonadota bacterium
ACCGGCACGCATGTGGGATGCGAACACGGGGTCTGCGGCGCCTGCACGGTGCTGCTGGACGGCGAGAGCGTGCGCGCCTGCCTGATGTTCGCGGTCCAGGCCGACGGCCGCGCCGTCACCACCGTCGAGGGCCTGGGCGACGTCGACGACCTCAACCTGCTGCAACGGAAATTCCGGGAATATCACGCCCTGCAATGCGGCTTCTGCACGCCCGGCATGCTGATCACCGCGACCGAACTGCTGGCCGAGGACGGCCGCCCCGACGAATCCGAAATCCGCGAGGCGCTCTCCGGCAATCTCTGTCGCTGCACCGGCTATGAGAACATCGTGCGCGCGGTCGAGGCGGCCATCCGCGAAAAGGCGGCGGGCGATGGATGACGCGATGCGGCCCAAGGTGATCGGCGCCCG
>DAINCG010000034.1:0-5788 GCA_036732525.1 Pseudomonadota bacterium
GGTCGCCCTGGCCTTGCCGCCAGACGACGCCCGGCCGCGCGCCATCATGGCGGCGATCGAGGGGGACCTGCCGGCCGGCATGGACGCGGCGCTCGCCGCTCTCCTGCCGGACTACATGCTGCCCGCCGCCGTGCAGGCGTTCCGAGCCTTCCCGGTCAACGCCAGCGGCAAGACGGACAGGAAGCGCATCGCGGCCGAGATCGCGGGGCGCCTGGCGGCCGTGAAATCGGCGCCGACGCCCGATGAGCCCGCCGCCGCCAAACTGCTCGAACTGATCGAGCGGACGGCGCCCGCGCTGGAGCGGAAACGGATCTTCGCAGCAAAGACCCTGCTGGGCGCCGGCATGGACTCGCTCGCCTTCGTGGCGCTGACCGCCGAGATCGAAACGGCGTTCGACATCGAACTCGATCAGCATCAGGTCGCCGCCCTCGCGCGCATGCCGTTCGCGGCGGCCGCGGCTTATCTCGCCGCCGGCGCGCCGGCCACGACGGCAGCGTCGCGGCCAGCGTCCGAAGCCGTGCCGCCCCGCGCCCACCGCGCGCTGGAATTCGTCCGTCGCTTTCCGCGCGCGCTGGCGAGCGACGACCGTCCCGCCGTGCTGGCGATCGGATCGTCCGGCACGCAGCGCGGTTTCGACTGCGCAACCTTCGAAGCGACCGCAACAGCAGCCGGATGGCCGGTCCGCGCCTTCAATGCCGGCCTGCCGTCGATCAACTGCCGGGGCCTCGCGCAAGCCGCCGCGTTCGTGCGCGAGACGGCCGAGGCGGCGGGCGTGCGCTTCGCACTCGTCCTCTTCGAGCTCGACCCGATGCTCGTTTCGGAAGCGCCGCCCGCCGGGGACCTCGACCTCGGCCCGGCCTTCTTCGATCCGGCGACGCCGCTCGCGGCGCCAGGGGCGCTCGACGTGGAGTTCTACTGGCCGGAAGACGCGCGCGGCCGGCCCGCATTCGACGTCGACGCCTACCGCAAGCGCGTCGTCGCCGCCTGGGTCCGCAAGCGCGACAAGGAGATCGCCGCCGCATATCTCGGCAGGATGGCCTTTCGCGCCGCAGAGCTCGACCACTGGCGCGCCGGCGTCCGGGCGCTTCGGCCGGTCGCCGACCGCATTGTCGGATTCATTCACCCGCTGAACGGGCTCGCGCCGGCGGACACGGATCTGACGGATAGAGACAATCGCTACCTTGCGATGGTGCGTGGCCTCGAGGCTTCGACCGGCGTCCGCTTTCTCGACCCGAGCGGGTTCGAACTCGACGACGCGGATTTTCTCAATATGAACCACATGAACCCGTGGCGGGGCATGGCGCGCCTCTCCGCCCAGTTGGCCGAGATGTGCCTGCCGACCGAGGACGCCCGGCCGCTGCCTGCCTATTCCGCCGGATAGGACCGCCTGGACCAGATTTCCGCCCGGCTCTAGGCTTGCCGAAACGAGCGGGAGATGCGCCATGGGCTACGAGACCATTCAGGTGAAGCCGCTGACGCCGACGCTGGGGGCGGAGATCGCAGGGGTCGACCTCAGTCGGCCGCTCGGCAACCACCAGTTCCAGGAAGTCCACGACGCGCTGATGGCGCACCAGGTGATCTTCTTCCGCGACCAGGACATCACCCGGGACCAGCACAAGGACTTCGGCCGGCTGTTCGGCGAGCTGCACGTCCACCCGAGCGCGCCGGGACCGGAAGGCCACCCCGAAATCCTGATGATCCACGCAGACGAGAACTCGAAGCAGGTGGCGGGGCATCGCTGGCATTCCGACGTCTCCTGCGACGCCGAACCGCCGATGGGGTCGATCCTCCGCCTGCACACAGTGCCGGAGACTGGCGGCGACACGCTGTTCGCCAGCATGTACGCCGCCTATGACGCGCTTTCGGATCGCATGAAGACCTATCTGGACGGCCTGATCGCGATCCACGACGGCGGTCCGAACTACTATCGCCGCGCCTCGATCGACGGCCGGCAGGAAACGCGCACGTTTCCGCGGAACGAACACCCGGTGATCCGCACGCATCCGGTGACCGGCAAGAAGGCGATCTTCGTCAATCCGGTCTTCACCGTCGGCGTGAAGGACGTGCCGGAGGACGAGGGCGACGCCATCCTCCGCTTTCTCTACGCCCACACGAACCGGCCGCAGTTCCAGGTTCGCTTCAAGTGGCGCCCCAACTCGATCGCCTTCTGGGACAACCGCTGCGTCCAGCATATCGCGATGTGGGACTACTTCCCCGAAGTCCGGTCCGGCGAACGTGTCACGGTGAAAGGCGACCGGCCGTTCTGAGCCAGCGCGAACAGGAGACGCCCTATGGACTTTCCGCGCTTCGATGCGAGCCCTGCAAATTGGAAGGGCCCCGAACTCGCCGCCGAGCCTGACCGCTGGGTCCATATCCTGACCGCCGCCGAACGCCGGGACCTGGACGATGCCGTCAGTCGGTTCGGCGGGAACGACATCGATCTGGTCGGCTTGACGATCGACGACGCGCCGCTGCCGAACCTGGCGCCGCGCCTGGCCCGCATCCGCGCCGACCTGCTGGACGGCTGCGGCGTGGCGTTGATCCGGGGATTTCCGGTCGACGGGCTGTCGACGCGAGAAGCGGCGGCGGCCTTCTGGGCGGTCGGCATGCATCTCGGCGAGCCCGTATCGCAGAACGCCAAGGGGCACGTGCTGGGCCACGTCCGCGACCTAGGCTTCGACTACAACCAGCCGAGCGCGCGGGGCTACCAGACGGCGGAGCGGCTGCCCTACCATTGCGATTCGGGTGATGTCGTCGGCCTGCTGTCGCTGAAAACGTCGAAGTCGGGCGGCCTGTCGAGCTGCGTCTCGTCGACGGCGCTTTATCACGCGATCGTCGATCACCGTCCGGACCTCGCCGCCGTCCTGATGCAGCCGACCTGGCGCGACCGGCGCGATGAAATTCCGGAGGGCCGCGGCCCCTGGTACGAGATGCCGGTCTTCAATCCGCACCAGGGCCGCCTGTTCGGCCACTATGTCCGCAGCGCCATCCGGAAGGCGCAGCGCTTTCCCGAAGTCCCGCGCATCACGCCCGAGCAGGAAGCGGCGTTCGACTATCTCGACAGCCTCGCGGCCGATCCGGAATTCCGACTGGAAATGGAATTTCAGCCGGGCGACATGCAGTTCCTCTGCAATCACTGGGTCCTGCATAGCCGCACGAAATACGAGGATTGGCCGGAACCGGAACGGCGTCGCCACCTGCTCCGCCTTTGGCTCGGCTGCCCGGGCGGGCCAGAGGTTCCGCCGGTCTACGAGGCGCACCAGGGCCTGACCGCGTCGGGTCGGCCCGCCGGCATCCGCTGTCCGGGAGTCGAGCTGAATGCGCCGTTCGAGGCCGTCGACGGCGGCGCCGGGGACAGCGTGAAGCGGGCACGACAGCCGGCCGCGTGAACCATTCTGATTTCGAGACAAGGAACACAATCGAATGCGCATCGCTTTGACGGCCGCAATCGCCGTCCTGTTGCTGGCCGCCTCGTCGGCTGACCTTGCCGCCGAAGAGCGGCTGACCGTGACGTCGACCGCCTTCAAGGACGGTGGCCAGATTCCCAAGGACCAGGCCTGCCGGCGCCGGCATGGCGGCGGCGACAAGTCTCCGGCGCTCGCCTGGTCGGGCGCGCCCGCGGCCACGAAAGCCTTCGTCATCATCGTCGACGATCCGGACGCGCAGTCCGTCGCCGGCCACACATGGGTGCACTGGAACGCCTTCAACATTCCGCCGACGACCACATCCATCGCCGCGACCGCGTCGGGGTCGATCGACGGGGCGGTCGTGACCCGGAACCACAACAAGAAGGCCGGCTATTCCGGCATGTGCCCGCCGAACGGCCGCCACAAATACTACTTCGCCGTCTATGCCCTCGACGGACCGATCGCGGACCCGCCGAGCGCGATCACCCGCCAGGCCTTCGAGCAGCGCTACCGCGCCAAGATCCTGGCGAAGGGCGAAATTTCCGGCGTCTTCGGCTAGCCGACCGCCCTCAGCGCCGTCTCGAGCGCTTCGGCGAAGCGGTCGAGGTCGGCGTCCGTGCCGGCAGTGATGCGGATGCAGCGGTCCTGCGGCGCGACGAAGGCCATTCGGATGAAGACGCCGGCCGCCACGATCCGGGCAAGCAGGCGGCGGGCGTAGTCGCTGTCCCTACCGCAGTCGATCGCGACGAAGTTGGCGGCGCTCGGCAATGCCTTGAGGCCGTTCGCGCGGGCGATCGCGCCGATCCGTTCCCGTGCGGCCGCGACACGGGTCTTCACGCTCTCCAACCAGGCGTCGTCGCCAAGCGCGGCGAGCGCGCCGGCCTGCGCGATCCGGTTGACGCCGAAATGATTGCGCACCTTGTTGAACGCCAGCGCCAGGTCGGCATGGGCGATCGCGTAGCCGACGCGCGCGCCCGCCATGCCATAGGCCTTCGAGAAGGTCCTGAGGCGAACGACGCGCGGGTTGGCGACGTCGATCGGCGGCGCGGTCTGGTCCGGCGCGAACTCGATATAGGCCTCGTCGAGGCAGAGGATCGACCCTTCCGGCACGGCCTCGATCATCGCCTGCATGGTGCCGGCGTCGTGCCAGCCGCCCATCGGATTGTCCGGATTGGCGAAGTAGATCAGCGGCGCGCCGGACGCCCGGGCGCCGCCGAGCAGCGCATCGGGGTCTTCCCTGTCATCCTTATAAGGGGATAGGACGAGCCGGCCGCCGAAACCGGCGACGTGATAGTTGAAGGTTGGGTATGCGCCCGCCGACGTCACGACCGGCGTCCCTTCCGTGACCGTCATGCGGACCAGATAACCCAGCAGACAGTCGATGCCCTCGCCGACGACGATGTTCTCCGGCCGGACGCCATGCTTCGTCGCCAGCGCGGTCTTGAGGTCGTTGTTCTCCGGATCGCCATACCGCCAGGCCTCGGCCGCCGCCGCGGCCATCGCGGCGACGGCGGCTGGCGACGGGCCGAAGACGCTTTCGTTCGCGCCGATGCGGGCGACGAAGGGCGCGCCGCGCTGGCGCTCCTGCGTCTCGGGTCCGATGAAAGGAACGGTCGCCGGCAGCGAGTGGACCAGCGGAGTCAGGGGGAGCACGGACATCTGCGGGAATACCTTCTGACAACCCCGCCGGCCGCGCGGCGGGCCGCCACGTATAGTTCATTCAAACGCAACGCGCTTTCAAATTTTCGGTCACGTTCTGCGCCGATCAATCGGGCTCGCGCGGACGATCCCGCCGCGCGACATTCCGTATGACACGAGGGGGCACACGTTCATGTCCAGGAAGCTTCTCGTCACCCGCCGCGGCGTCCTTGCCGCGGGCGGCGCCTTCGCCACGACGCTTGCGGCGCCGGCGATTTCCCGGGCAAGCGCCCGACCGGTCTTTACCCACGGCGTCCAGTCCGGCGACGTCGACGGCGCGACCGGCATGATCTGGACGCGGGTCGACCGCCCGTCCCGCATCATGATGGAGGTCGCGACGACGGAAAGCTTCAAGGACGCGCGCCGCCTCGCCCCGCTCAACGCGCTGCCGGGAAGCGACTTCGCGGTGAAGCGGTTGCTGACCGGCCTGCCGTCGGACCAGGACGTGTTCTACCGCTTCGTCGCCGCCGACTTGTCCGACATGAAGGCGACGTCCGCGCCCGTCGTCGGCCGCTTCCGCACCGCGCCCGCCGCGCGGCGCTCGGTCCGCTTCGCCTGGTCGGGCGACACTGCCGGCCAGGGCTGGGGCATCGACGACGACGGCATGCTGACCTATGCGACCATGGCCAGGCACGCGCCCGATTTCTTCATCCACTCCGGCGACACCATCTATGCCGACGGGC
>DAINCG010000034.1:5876-12217 GCA_036732525.1 Pseudomonadota bacterium
AAATACAATCTGATGGACCGCCACGTGCAGGCGATGAACGCCGCTGTGCCGACCTTCTTCCAGTGGGACGATCATGAAGTCGTCAACAACTGGTCGGATGCAAAGGATCTCTCGGACGACGACCGCTATACGGAGAAGTCCGTCCGCCTGCTCGCCGCTCGCGCCGGCCGGGCCTTCCACGAGATGACGCCGATCAGCTACCAGCCGGCGGAGCCGGGCCGGGTCTACCGCAAGATCGCCTACGGCCCGCACCTCGACATCTTCTTCATCGATCTCCGCTCCTATCGCGGTCCGAACACGACCGGCATGCAGACCGAGATGACGGACGAGTCGCGCGTGCTGGGCGCGGAGCAGATCGCCTGGCTGAAGCGGGAGCTCGCCATGTCGAAGGCGACCTGGAAGGTCATCGCATCGGACATGCCGATCGGCCTGAATGTCTGGGACAAGGCGAAGGCCGGCCGGTTCGTCGAAGCGATCGCGAACGGAGACCCGGGCCCGGCGAAGGGCCGCGAGCTGGAGATCGCGGACATCCTGCGCTTCATCAAGACCGCGGGCGTCAAGAACACCGTCTGGCTGACGGCCGACGTCCACTATACGGCCGCGCACTACTACGACCCGAACAAGGCGGCGTTCCAGGACTTCGAACCGTTCTGGGAGTTCGTCTCCGGCCCGATCCACGCTGGCACGTTCGGGCCGAACGACCTCGACGGCACCTTCGGGCCGGACGTCAGGTTCGTGAAGGCGCCGACGCAGGAGCAAGGCGCGAACCTGCCGCCCTCGATGGGCCTGCAATTCTTCGGCCTGGTGGATATCGACGGCGCGACCGGCCAGATGACCGTGCGCCTGATGGACCGGGCCGACAACGAACTTTGGAAGACGACGCTCGACCCGAAACGCGCGGCGCTATAGCCGTCGTCAAAAGGACCGGACGACGGTGGCCGTCGTCCGGTCCGGCGTCGCCGGTTCATCTATCTCGCATTTTCGGAAACTGATTGCGCACAGCGTGAACCCGGGCTTATGGGCCGCCGGGGATAATGCAGGCATCGAAGACGGCCTGGATCACTGCCATGCACGCGACCGCCATTCAGGTTTCCGCCCGGCCCGCGCCGAACGGCTTCACGCTGGACGCGCCCCGGTCGCTCGCCCTCGGCGACGCCCTGCTCCGCCTCGAAGACAGGGTGCGGAACGTCTGGGCGCGCGCCTGCTTCCATGACGCCCGCATGATCGCCGCGGCCGAGGCGGGCTTCGCCCAGCAGCGACTGGCGACGCGCCGGCACTGAAAACGGTCGCCGGGCTTCAGGCCTTGCGCGGCAACGCCCGCTCGGCGAGCTGCGCCCAGTAGCTGGCGCCCCACGGCAAGGCGGCGTCGTTGAAATCGTATCGCGGATTGTGCACGACGACGCCGCCCGTCTCGCCGACGGCGCCGTTGCCCATGCGGATGTAGCAGCCCGGCTTCTCCTGCAGCATGAAGGAGAAGTCCTCCGATCCCATGACCGGCCGCGCATTGGTCGTCACGTTCTCGGCGCCGGCGAGGCCCGCGGCCACATCGGCGCAGAAATCGGTCTGTTCCGGGTCGTTGACCGTCGGCGGGTAGCGGCGCTCGTAGCGCACTTGGACGGTCGCGCCGTAGGCGTCGGCGATGGCGGCGCATTGCTTGCGCATGCGCTCCTCCACCAGGTCCTGCACCTCCGGTTTGAAACAGCGGACCGTGCCGCGCAGCGTGACCTGCTGCGGGATGACGTTCCAGGTGTCGCCGCCATGCACCTGCGTGATCGACAGCACGACGCTGTCGATGGCGTCGGTCTGGCGGGATGCGATCGTTTGCAGCGCCAAGACGATCTGCGCCTGGACGATAACCGGATCGACGCCCTGGTGCGGCCGCGCGGCGTGGGTGCCGTAGCCGTCGATGACGATCTCGAAAATGTCGTAGCCGGCCATCATCGGCCCCGGCCCCATCGACACCTGGCCGACCGGCAGGCCCGGCGAGTTGTGCATGCCGAACACGGCGCGCATCGGGAAACGATCGAACAGGCCTTCTTCCACCATGACGCGGCCGCCGCCTTCGTTTTCCTCCGCCGGCTGGAAGATGAAGTAGACGGTTCCGTCGAAATTCCGGGTCTCCGCCATGTACTTCGCGGCGCCCAGCAACATGGCCGTATGCCCGTCATGGCCGCAGGCGTGCATCTTGCCGGGATTCTGCGACTTGTAGGGGACGTCGTTCAGCTCAAGGATGTCGAGCGCGTCAAAGTCGGCGCGGAGCCCGATGGCGTCGGTGGACTGGCCCTGGCCGCGCAGCACGGCGACGATGCCGGTCTTGGCGATGCCGGTATGGATTTCGTCCATGCCGAAGCTTTCCAGACGCTCGCGGATGAACTGGCTGGTCCAGGTCTCCTCGAACGCCGTTTCGGGATGCATGTGCATCTCCCGCCGCCATTCGGTCATGTCCTTGGCGAGTTCGCCGATCCGATTGACGATGGGCATGGGTTCCGGGCCTCCCTGTTCGAACATCGATCGCGCCGCTTCCGGCGCACGAGCGCGAACTATAGGCGGGCGATCTCGCTGCGGGAACCGCAGGGCCAAATTCCCAGCGTGGACGGGTCGCATTGATCCTTTGGCGAGGGCGCGATATATGCGCCGGTACGTCCGTTCGGTCGCTTTGTTCCGGAAAATTTGCGGGAACCCGTCGATGACCTATGTCGTCACCGAAGCGTGCATCAAGTGCAAGTATATGGATTGCGTGGAAGTCTGTCCGGTCGACTGCTTCTATGTCGGCGCGAATATGCTGGTCATTCACCCGGACGAGTGCATCGACTGCGGCGTCTGTGAGCCGGAATGCCCGATCGAAGCGATCAAGCCGGATACCGAGCCGGGCGCCGAGGACTGGGTCGATTTCAATCGGAAATATTCGGAAGCGTGGCCGAACATCACCCGGAAAGGCGACAGCCCGGCCGACGCCGACGAGTGGGTCGACGTCAAGAATAAGCTGGAAGAGCACTTCGATCCGGGACCGGGCGAGCCTTAAGCCTCCCGGCCGGACCGACGCAGCGGAACCTCAGATAACGCCGGCTTCCTGAAGCTTCGACTGAACGATCTCCTGGTCGAACGGCTTCATGATGTACTCGTCCGCGCCGGCTTCGATCGCGGTCTGGATCTGCTCCAGCTCGCGCGCCGTCGAACAGAAGACGACGATCGGCTGCTTTTCATAGCCGCCCGAACGCAGCCGCTTCAGGAAGTCGATGCCGTCCATGACGGGCATGTTCCAGTCCAGCAGCACGGCGTCGGGCATCTGATCCTCGCACCGCTGCAGCGCGACCTGACCGTTCTCGGCCTCGGTCACGTCGAGCTTCAGTTCTTCGAGGATGCGGCGCGCCACCGCGCGCACAACGCGTGAATCATCCACCACCAGGCAAGACGCCATTTCGTCGTTCTCCCGAAATGCCACCAAGTTTATGCACGCCGGGAAGATAGCGAGGGTAGTCTTAACCGTCCTCTAATGCGCCGCGCGGAACCCCCGGACACGCGAACGCCCGCGCCGAGTGGGCGCGGGCGTCGCTGGTCCGGAGACGGGCGCGGGTTACGAACCTTCGCGCGTCGTCCTATTGCCCGGCATCATGTACTGCTGGTCGGAGTAGTAGCGGCCGTACTCTTCCTTGCTCATCGCGCCATCGCGATCGCGGTCGTAGACCTGCCAATAGCTCCGGGAGTACTCCTCCTTGGAGACGACGCCGTCGTTGTTCGTATCCATGGCGCCGAAACGATCATACTCGTCGTCGCCGGTCACCCACTCGGTGAAGTCCAGGCTGCCGTCCTTGTCGGAGTCCCAGGTCGAGTAGCTCTTGTTGCGGTCCGGCATGGTGATCACGCCGTCCGTCGCCTCGTCGCCGCTCATGACAGTCGTGTCATGGGCAAAAGCAGCGCCGCCAAGCGCCAGACTACAGGCCGCAACGGAGATCATGAACTTACGCATTTCTTTGACTCCTCTTTATATACTAACATGCAACGTCCGCGATATCTTTCGACATCGGCGAAGTTACAATGCCAACACACAAATCCGAATGCCGTTCCATAGAATCTTTCAGCGCGAATCATTGCCTGCGCGCCCCGCCCGCTCAGAGCCGCTCGGCCGTCGGTTCGTGGCGGGCGAGGCCCCGGCGGGCGGCCTGGCGGCTCGCGTTGGCGTAGCAATAGGCGCAGCCCTGCGGACAGGAGTCGTAACGTCCGATGTCGCGCGCCGCCGCACAGAGGCAGCCGGGCCGCGCGCCCTTCGTCGCCGCCTCGATCGGCGCCCCGGCGATGCGCGACAGGCGGCCCGCATCGATGCAGCGGGCGGCCTCCAATTCGGGCGACAGCAGGTCCGGCTGCGCGCACAGCGAGGCCTGCATGCCCGTCGAGCGGATGATGGCGGCGAGGTCCGCGAGCAGCCGCCGTTTCTCGTCCTCTGGCGGATCGCGCCAGGCGAGGCCGGTCCGGTCCAGGTTGCGCTGGCTCTTCCGGTAGATATGCGCGAAGGACAGCACGCATTCCGTCGTATATGGCGCGAGGCGCGCCGCAAGCCGCGCAACGTTTTCCCGATGCCAGTCCGGCGGCGTCGCCTCGCTCAGCAATACGGGGTCGTAGCGCCAGACCGGCGCCTCGCGGCCATAATCCGCCGCCAGCCAGCGCATGGCCGCGACGGCGGCGTCGACCGCGATCACGCCGGGCTCCAGCGCGCGCGGATAGCCGGTCACAGTCATCTGCACGGAAAACGGCCGCCCCATCTCCTGGACCGCGGCGAAACCCGCCCGGAACGGCGCCTGGTTCCGCGTCCAGAACACGAACCCGTCGACCGACGCCGGATCGAGCGTGACCCGGCTGACGCCGCCGCCGTACGGATTGCGGACGTCCGCATAGCCGGCTTCGAGGCGGCGGAGGAACCAGTCGCCATAATAGGCGGGGATGTCCGTTCGATAGCTTGCCGAGACGATCATGGCCGATACGAGACAGATTCTTGCGCCCGCGCCGCGACCCGATGCTTGCGGCTTCCGAGCCCGGTTCCTATATACGGGCGCGAGGCTGGGTGGAAATTCCGCCCGAAAATCATCCGTTCGCTATCGGATTTCGCATCTAGGGGGCCCCGAAAGGCCGCGCCGGAACGGGCGGCCGCAGGCGGGCTCGCCGCAAAGGAGGGCAGTATGGCCAAAGTCATTGGCATTGATCTCGGAACGACGAATTCATGCGTCGCGATCATGGAGGGCTCGAACGCCCGCGTCATTGAAAATGCGGAAGGCGCCCGCACCACCCCGTCGATGGTGGCGTTCACGAAGGACGGCGAACGTCTCGTCGGCCAGTCCGCCAAGCGCCAGGCGGTCACCAACCCCGACAACACGCTTTACGCCATCAAGCGCCTGATCGGCCGCCGCTATGAGGACGAGATCGTCCAGCGCGAAGTGAAGGCCTCCCCCTTCAAGATCGTGAAGGGCGATAATGGCGACGCGTGGGTCGAGTCGAACGGCGAGAAATACGCGCCGAGCCAGATTTCCGCCTTCATCCTGCAGAAGATGAAGGAGACCGCGGAAGCGTTCACCGGCGACAAGATCACCGAGGCGGTGATCACCGTTCCGGCCTACTTCAACGACGCTCAGCGTCAGGCGACCAAGGACGCCGGCAAGATTGCCGGCCTGGACGTGCTGCGCATCGTCAACGAGCCGACGGCGGCCGCGCTCGCCTACGGCCTCGACAAGAAGAACACCGGCACGATCGTCGTCTATGACCTTGGCGGCGGCACGTTCGACGTCTCCATCCTGGAGATCGGCGACGGCGTGTTCGAAGTGAAGTCGACCAACGGCGACACGCATTTGGGCGGCGAGGACTTCGACAACGCGATCATCGAATATCTCGCGTCAGAGTTCCAGAAGGAGCAGGGCATCGACCTGCGCAAGGACCGCATGGCCCTGCAGCGCCTGAAGGAAGCGGCGGAGAAGGCGAAGATCGAGCTGTCGTCCGCGACGCAGACGGACGTGAACCTGCCGTTCATCACGGCCGACCAGTCTGGTCCGAAGCACCTGAATATCCACCTGTCCCGCTCGAAGCTGGAGGCGCTGGTCGAGGCCCTGGTCAAGCGGACGCTGGAGCCCTGCAAGCAGGCGCTGAAGGATGCGGGGCTGCGCGCCAACGAGATCGACGAAGTCGTTCTGGTCGGCGGCATGACGCGCATGCCGAAGGTGATCGAGACCGTTCAGGGCTTCTTCGGGCGCGAGCCGCATCGCGGCGTGAACCCGGACGAGGTCGTGGCCATCGGCGCCGCGATTCAGGCGGGCGTGCTGAAGGGCGACGTCAAGGACGTGCTGCTGCTCGACGTGACG
>DAINCG010000034.1:12275-18446 GCA_036732525.1 Pseudomonadota bacterium
GCTGGGCGGCGTGTTCACGCGCCTGATCGACCGCAACACCACGATCCCGACCCGGAAGAGCCAGGTGTTCTCCACCGCCGAGGACAATCAGGGCGCGGTCACCATCCGCGTCTTCCAGGGCGAGCGCGAGATGGCGGCGGACAACAAGATGCTGGGCCAGTTCGACCTGGTCGGCATTCCGCCGGCGCCCCGCGGCGTCCCGCAGATCGAGGTGACCTTCGACATCGACGCCAACGGCATCGTCCAGGTCGGCGCCAAGGACAAGGCGACGAACAAGGAACAGACGATCCGGATCCAGGCGTCCGGCGGCCTGTCGGACGACGACATCGACCGGATGGTCAAGGACGCCGAGGCGAACGCCGCGAGCGATAAGGAGCGTCGCGCGGTGGCCGAAGCCCGGAACCACGCGGACAGTCTGGTCCACTCCGTCGAGAAGAACCTCGAGGAGCACGGCTCGGCCCTCTCGCCCGAGGACAAGTCCACGATCGAAGCGGACCTCCAGGCGTTGAAGGACGTCAAGGACGGCGAAGACGTCGAGGAGATCAAGTCCAAGACCGAAGCGCTGACCCAGTCGTCGATGAAGCTTGGCGAGGCCATGTACAAGGCGACCCAGGCGGAGGCCGGCGGCGACGACGGCGACGCCGGCATGGGCGGCGGCGACGCGAAGGCCGCCAAGGACGACGACGGCGTCGTCGATGCGGACTTCGAAGAGGTCAAGGACGACGACCAGAAGAAGTCGGCCTGATCCAGGCCCTCATGGCGAATACTCGGGGTCCGGCCTTGGCCGGACCCCGCTGTTCGTGAGCGAGTGATCCGAGACGATGGCCCAGGACTTTTACGAGACACTCGGCGTCGCGCGCGGCGCCAGCGATGCGGAGTTGAAGTCCGCCTACCGCAAGCTCGCCATGCAGTACCATCCGGACCGCAATCCGGACGACAAGGAGGCCGAGCAGAAGTTCAAGGAGGTCAGCGCCGCCTACGAGGTGCTGAAGGACAAGGACAGCCGCGCCGCCTATGACCGCATGGGGCACGACGCGTTTACCCAGCGCCAGAGCGCGGGCGGCGGCCCGGGCGCCGGCGGGTTCGACTTCAACTTCACCTCCTCCTTCTCCGACATCTTCGACGAGGTGTTCGGCGAGATGGGGCGGCGCGGCGGCGGCCGGCGCGGCCAGCGCGGCGCCGACCTGCGCTACAACATGGAAATCACGCTGGAGCAGGCCTTCGCCGGCGACAAGGCGGAGATCCGGGTGCCGACGCTCGGGACCTGCGAAAGCTGCAACGGTTCCGGCGCCGAGGACGGCGCGGAGCCGACCGGCTGCCCGACCTGCCACGGCACGGGCCGCATCCGCGCGAGCCAGGGCTTCTTCACGGTCGAGCGGACCTGCCCGAACTGCCACGGCCAGGGACAGATCATCTCCGACCCGTGCCGGGCCTGCGGCGGCCAGGGCCGCGTCCGGCGCGAGCGCACGCTGCAGGTGAACATCCCGCCGGGCGTCGACGACGGCACGCGCATCCGGCTCTCTGGCGAGGGTGAAGCAGGGCTCCGCGGCGCGCCGGCGGGCGACCTCTACATTTTTCTGACGATCCGGCCGCACAAGCTGTTCGAGCGCGAAGGCCCGGACATCTACTGCCGCGCGCCCATCCCGATGACGACGGCCGCGCTCGGCGGGCAGATCGAATGCCCGACGGTCGAAGGCGCCCGCACCCGCATCTCGATTCCGATGGGCACCCAGACCGGTCGCCGTTTCCGGCTGCGCGGCAAGGGCATGTCGATCCTGAACCAGCGCGGCCGCGGCGACATGTACATCGAGGCGCACGTCGAGACGCCGGTCAATCTGACCAAGCGCCAGGAAGAGCTCCTGAAGGAGTTCGAGGCCGAGAGCGAAGGCCGCAACAACAATCCCGAGGCCGATGGCTTTTTCGCCAAGGTCAAGGAATTCTGGGACGACCTCAGGGACTGACGACCGTCCAGCTCTGGGTCAGCGGTTCAGCACCGGATCGCGCATGCCGGCGGCGGCCGACATCACCGTCTGCACGAGGTCCGGGCGAACCCCGAGTTCCTGTAACGTCGCCTGCAGATGCCCGGCGACAGCGTCGAAATGCCGATCGTCCAATCCCTTCTCTTCGACCAGCCGTGCATGGGCGCGGCGCATATAATCGTCGGCGTTCGCCGCTTCGCCCCGGAACAGCAGCGTGAAGAACGCCTTCTGCTTGCGCCGCTGCGCCGCCGGTTCGATGCCTTCGAAGAAGGGAATGAGCAGCGGATCGGCGAAAACCTTGTCGTAGAAGCGGTCGACCGCCGCATCGACGGCCGCCTGGCCGCCGATCTCATCATACAAGCCCATGAGCGTCCCCCTTTAGCCCCCGCTAAAGTCCGAGCGAGGCTTTCGCCAGTATGCCCCGCTGCACTTCGCTCGTCCCGCCGAAAATCGTGTTGGCGCGGTAATTGAAGTAGCGCGGCGCGAAGCCAGCCTCCGCTTCGGTCTGTGCGACGGCGGCGCGGTTGTCGCCCATCGCCTGCTCGAGCTGTTCGAACGGCAGCGCGTAGAGGCCGGCCGCCTCGACCGCCAGTTCGGTCACGTCCTGGTTCACTTCCGAGCCGCGCAGCTTGATGATCGAGGCCTCGACGCCCGGATTGTCCCCGGTCTTGAGCTTCGAAAGCATCCGCAGTTCCGAGATCGCGATCGTCTCCGCCTTGATCTCGAGCTCCGCGAGCTTCCGCCGGAAGTCCGGCTCGGCGGCCATGCCGTTCGTCTGGGCGAGCCGCTTCAGCCGCGCCATGTTGAGGGCGATGCGGCCAGACGCGAAATTGCCGCCGCGTTCGAACTCCAAGAGATATTTGGCGACCGTCCAGCCTTCCCCTTCCGGGCCGACGCGATTGGATTGCGGCACGCGTACGTCGTCGAAGAAGACCTGGTTCACCTCGTGATGCCCGCCGAGCGTGATGATCGGCCGGACCTCGATGCCGGGCGTCGTCATTGGGATCAGCAGGAAGGTGATGCCCATCTGCCGCTTGGGCTCGTCGGACGTGCGGACCAGGCAGAACATCCAGTCGGCGAACTGGGCGTGGGTCGTCCAGATCTTGGAGCCGTTCACGACATAGTCGTCGCCGTCCTTCTGGGCCCGCGTCTTTAGGCTCGCGAGGTCGGACCCCGAGCCCGGCTCCGAATATCCCTGGCACCAGTAGTCGTCGGTCGCGAGGATGCGCGGCAGGAAATGCGCCTTCTGCGCGTCCGTCCCATATTTCATGATGACCGGCGCCACCATGCCAAGCCCCAAGGGAATGACCGGCGGCGCGCCGTATGAGGCCGTCTCCAGCGCGAAGATGTACTTCTGAGTCGCGGTCCAGCCCGGCCCGCCATGCTCGACCGGCCAGTTCGGCGCGATCCAGCCCTTCTCGTGCAGGATCTTCTGCCAGCGGACCGCGTCGTCCCGGTCCGGAAAGATCTTGCCGGACTCGAGCCAGCGCGCGTGGATGTCCTTCGGCAGCTTTTCGCGGAGGAACGTCCGAACTTCCTCCCGGAAGGCCAACTCCTCGGCATTCAGGCTTGCGTCCATGGCGTCGGCTCCCCTCCGTGCGCATCCGGACGAAAGCATAGCGCGCGGCCGCCGGTCAGGTCACTGCGCGCCCCATAGCCGCGGCAGCGTCGCCAGGACGGCGTTCATCGCATTCAGGAATTCGCCGTAGATCGTGTCCGAAATCGGCTCGGCTTTTTCGTCGTAGGCCGGCCACGGCACGGCGGCGACAGCGTCGCAGAACGCATCATAGGCCGCGGGACGCGCCGCGCGCATGGCGTCGACGCGCGTCAGTCCCGGCGTTTCCGCGATGGGCGCAGTCAGAATGCGTTCGTAGGCCTTCGCGAAATCGCTCTTGGCGGAACAGCCGACCGAAGCGTGCAACGCCCGGACATGCCGCGCGTCCCGCGCATCGAGCAAGCGACAGGCCTTGCGGTACACCACCGGCAGCATGCCGTTCTCCAGCCCGAACAACTTCCGCCGCACATCCTCCGGCGCTTCGACCGCCGTCGCCGGCGGGTCCGACCGGTAGCAGTGGCGGTATTCCGCCGCACCGACACGTACTGGCGCCGCCATCAAGACAACAACTACTGTCGAGGGAATTAATTTCAATCTTACGTTTTTCATAAAAACGATAATACAACTCTGTTTCCTGATCAGCAAGCGTCATATGTCTAAGGGACCAAAAACTCGATCGGAATATCCGATGCTATAGCGCCTCGAAACCTATTTCGTACGCCTTATGTTCTAATTGCACATCAGTAAGGATACAAGCCCCAATGAACCACAACCTCCCCGCAGCAGTCGCACTTGCATCATGCGTCGCGTTGAGCGGCTGCCTCAGGTATGCAATCGATTCGGACCCTCGCCCAGTACGCTTCGAAACAGACCCTGCTCGCCCGGATCGACTGTCATCTCTTCTAGATGCAGCCTATTCGCAGGCCAGTAAAAGCCGAGATCAGAGCGAAATCGATGTTCTACTCGCCGAGTTCAAACGTAGCGGCGACGCTCTGATCGGCGACTTTCTTCGGAAGAATGGCTTTCGATGCGATCAGACAACGTGCGCCTACCAGTACTTGACCCTTTTTAACTACGCCGTCGGCGGAGACTACAACCCTACTTATAGCGCATCATCCATAATAATTTCATTCAGGGACGAACAGCGGCCAACAGCAAACTCCGTTCGCATTGCCCGCATCGCGACCCCCTTCAAGGAGCGGCGCGATGGCTGACTGGAAGATCGAACTGCATCAGCGCAGTATTCTTGGCGGAACCCACCTATTCTGGGCGCTGCGCAATGACCGGGGCGACATCGAAAGGGAATTTCACGGGTTCGCCACTGCGCCGGATGGAAGCGTCAAGAGCATCGGATGGCCTTGGCAATCCGACGACCACATCGGTATGTACGAAATTTCGCGGAAGGATCTGTCGCGAGACAGCAAGTTCTGGCATGTGCTTGGCGAGAACTTCGACGCGGAGCACATCGTCGAACCACACGAAGTCGCTTTCAGCGGATCGAAGTCGGACGCGCTGGCCCGTTGGCAGAAAGGCGCCGGCCTTGCTTCGCAAATCAACAACGCGAAGATCGGCTACGAGTTGATCAACATCTTCGGCCGCGCTGAAAACTCCAACGCCGTCGCCTTCACATTCGGCGAGGAAACCGGATTGCGCACGCCCCGGCTGACGGATCCGCGCTCCGGGGTCACCGCCTTCACGCCCGGATGGGACAATGATCTGCGCAACCATCTAGATCAAACCCGACTTAGGCGGAAACGCCTAAGTCGGGATAATTTGATCGATATCAAAAAGTTAGAGCATGGACCCCGCTTCCATGCGGAAGCGGCATGCTCTGCAGGAACGCCGCAAGGCGCAATACGACCAGTTGCGCAAGCGCACGCCGCGCATCGGCGGCGCCGGCTTTTGAGCGTGCGTCAATCCTCCCCGAACGGCGGCGTTTCCCGCCATGGATAGAAGGGCGGCATGTCGGCCGAGACGCGCATCGGGAAGGCCGGGGGGCGCTTTTCCAGGAAGGACATGACGCCTTCGCGGGCATCCGGGCGGCCGCCCATGTAGCCCTGGAGGCAGGCGCTTTCGAGGCGGTGGCTCAGCATCGGGTGGTCGTGGACGAGACCCGAGAGCATGAGCTGGCGGATGAGGGCGACCGAGACGGCGGACGTGTTCTCCGCGATCTCCAGCGCCAGCTTCCGGGCGGCCGGCAACAGGTCGTCGGGTTCATGGATCGACCGCACGAAACCGCCTTCCAGCGCCTCCTCCGCGCCGAAGATGCGGCCCGTCGTCATCCATTCCATGCCGCGGCCGAAGGGGACGATGCGCGGCAGGAACCAGGAACTGCACGCTTCCATCACCACGCCCCGGCGCGCGAAGACGAAGCCGTAGCGGGCGGCGGTCGATGCCAGCCGCACGTCCATCGCGCACTGCATGGTCGCGCCGACGCCGACCGCCGGGCCGTTGCAGGCGGCGATCAGCGGCTTTTTCGCCTCGAAGAAGCGGAGCGCGATGCGCCCGCCGCCGTCGCGCAGCGGCTCCGGGTCCTCCGTCCGCCGCGCGCCGTCGAACGTATTCTCGCCGCGCGAATGATCGGCGCCAGCGCAGAACGCCCGGCCCTCGCCGGTGATGACCGCCACGCGGATCTCC
>DAINCG010000035.1:0-1928 GCA_036732525.1 Pseudomonadota bacterium
GCCGCCGCGCGGCCAAGCGCCGTCACGTGCTCCCGCCAGGGCGAGACGCCGCCGAAGCCGGCGCGGGCGGCCGCGTCGACCGCCGTCGGCAGGTCGACGTCGGGCCCGAGCGTGCGCTGGTTGAGCGCGAGACGCGCCGGCTTGAGCGCGGCCACGGCCCAGCCTATTCCGCCGCTTCGCCCTTCTTCCGCGACTGGTGCTTCTCGATCTCGCTCATCACCGCCTTCTCGGCCTTGCCGATGAACATCGGCCGGTTCTCGTGGCTGTAGTCGTAGGAGAAGCGGCGAAGCGCATTCGACTGCTGGAAGTGCGGGAAGACCTGGCGGGCGATCAGATCGTAGGACCGCTTGGTCTCCTCCCAGTCGGCCCAATTGTGCGCCAGCTGCATCAGGCAGCCGAAACCGCCGGCGCCGTCCCAGAGCCGCTCCAGATATTCGATGGCGTCGTCGGGCGAACCGATCACGGCCATCTTGTTCTCGGTCAGATATTCGGCGGCGTCGTGGATGTCCGCCGGCACGATCGGGAACGTGGCGATCTCCCGGAAATACTTCGCCCAGCGCTCGATGCCCCACTTCACGTTCTCGAACGCCTTGTCGCGGGTCTCCGCCACATGCATCAGGGTCACGATGCGCCAGTTCTTGCGGTCGAGCGTATGGCCGTTCTCTCCGGCCGATTCCTCCGCCGTCGACCAATTCGCGGCATGCGCGGCGAGCGCATCGTCCGACGTGCCGCCGATCGAAAGCATGCCGAGGCCGTGCCGCCCCGCGGCGAGCGCGCCGACGGGAGACCGGGCGGACGCGACCGCCATCTCCATGTGCGGGCGCGTGTAGCCGGGCAGTTGCAAGCGCGCCTCGCGGAGATGGAACCAGTCCGTCTCCATGGTGACCGTCTCGCCGCGCATCAGCGGCATGATCGCGTCGAGCGCCTCGTTCAGCATGCGCCGTTGGTTCTCGGGGTCGATGCCCATGCGGAAGGCGTCGCCGACCAGCGCGCCGGGGCCGACGCCGAACATGGCGCGGCCGCGCGCCTGGTAGTCGAGCTGCGTCATCCGGCTCGCGACGGTGAAGGGGTTGTGATAGGGCAGCGAAATCACGCCGGTGCCGAGGCGGATATGCCGCGTCCGCTCGATCGCCTGGGCGATGAACAGTTCCGGATTGGCGATGATTTCGAACCCGCCCGAGTGGTGCTCGCCGATCCAGGCTTCGTCATAACCGAGCTGGTCGAGATGCTGGACGAGCGCCATGTCGCGCTCCAGGCAGAGCAGCGGGTTCTCCTCCATCGGATGGAACGGGGCGAGGAAAATGCCGAACTTCAGATAACGGTCGGCGAGCGCGATCGCGGCTTCGGACATGACGGGCGTCCTCCATTGGTTCTTATGCGCCGAGCTTAACAGCCAAACGGTCTTGCAGGGCAGACCGTTTGTCGCTATTAACGCCGCCTTCCCGGCGGGCGGTTAGCTCAGCGGTAGAGCACTGTGTTGACATCGCAGGGGTCACTGGTTCAATCCCAGTACCGCCCACCATTCCTCCCTGGCCGGGCTGACGGCCAGCAGCGGCGCACCGCTGCGGCGCTGAAGACGGGAGGATCTACGACCCCGACATGACCCGCCAGAGCCAGACGTCCCGCGTCCAGGTTGATCTGATCGCCGTCGTCGTCGCCTTGCGCGGCGGCGCGACCGGTGCTGACTCGAAGGTCGTGGAAGGGACGGTCGACGCGCCGCCGCCCGCGGGCGTGGCGCTGCCGTCAGGCCCCCTGCAGTCGGGCCATCCGACGCTGCAGACCGGCCTCCGCCGCTGGGTCGAGGAGCAGACCGGCCGGCGCCTGGGGTATGTCGAGCAGCTCTATACCTTCGGCGACCATGCGCCCTACCGCCCGGAGGTCGAGGCGGCGCAAGAGCACAAGACCGTCTCCATCGCCTATCTGGCCCT
>DAINCG010000035.1:1947-18408 GCA_036732525.1 Pseudomonadota bacterium
GGAGGCCGACCTGCCGTCGGACGGCCGCTGGCGCCGCTGGTACGAATTCTTCCCATGGGAGGACCTGCGCAAGGGCCCGCCGCCCGCCTATCGCGATGTGCTCGGCCGACTCGAGTATTGGAAGCCGGGCGACGAGCGGGCGGCGACCGCCTTCGGCGCCGGCGACCTGCCCTGGGACGAGGAACGCGCGCTCGAGCGCTACGAGATCCTCTATGAAGCCAACCTGACGCCGGAGAATCGCGCCGACCGCGGCCTGCCGCCCGTCCACGCCGACGCGTTGGCGCCCGGCCGCGCCATGGCGGCGGACCATCGCCGCGTGCTCGCCTCGGCGATCAGCCGGCTGCGCGCCAAGATCAAATACCGGCCGGTGCTGTTTGAGCTGATGCCGCCGGCCTTCACGCTGACCGAACTGCAGAAAACCGCCGAAGCCCTCTCGGGCGTCGCCCTCCACAAGCAGAATTTCCGCCGCCTGGTCGCAAGCCGCGGCCTGGTGGAGGAGACCGGCGCCGTCGCCATGGGCACCGGCGGCCGGCCCGCCAAGCTGATGCGCTTCCGCCCCGAGGTCATGCTGGAGCGGCCGGGGCCCGGCGTGCGCGTCGGCGCGACAGGGCGCGGCGGGTACCCTTGACAGGGCTATCGGCCCACTTATGCTCATTGTCGTCATAAGAATGTCGCCCCGCCCACAGACATCGTAAAATTCTGGGAATCAGCGGTGGCGGCATTCTTCGTGGCCGAGAAATGCTCAAACAGAGCAAAAGGAGAGCGAGCATGCTCCAGAATGCCGAAGCCGCCATGGCGCCCCTGCCCTTCACGCCCGACGTCGAAGCCCGAACCGCGGATTTGTACGAGCGCGTCAGCCATGTCATTCCCTATGCCGAATGGCCGCGCTTCGCGCCGGAGATCGACGCGATCAACCGCCTGAAGCGGGAGCGGAACGCGATCGTGCTCGCGCACAACTACCAGACGCCGGAGATCTATCACGGCGTCGCGGACATCGTCGGCGACTCCCTCGCGCTCGCCCGCAAGGCGGCCGAGACCGACGCCGACGTCATCGTCCAGGCCGGCGTCCACTTCATGGCCGAGACCTCGAAGCTGCTCTGCCCGGAAAAGACCGTGCTGATGCCGGACATGGCGGCGGGCTGCTCGCTCGCGTCCTCGATCACCGGCGCCGACGTGCGCGCGCTCAAGGCCGCCTATCCGGGCGTGCCGGTCGTGACCTATGTGAACACGTCCGCCGACGTGAAGGCGGAATCGGACATCTGCTGCACGTCCGGCAACGCCATCAAGATCGTCGAATCGCTCGGCGTCGACAGGGTCATCTGCCTGCCGGACGAGTATCTCGCCGACTACATCGCCCAGCGTACCGACGTGAAGGTGATCAAGTGGCGCGGCCGCTGCGAGGTGCACGAGCGCTTCGACGGCGAGGAAATCTCCCGCTATCGCGACCTGATCGACGGCGTCGTCGTCGTCGCCCACCCGGAATGCCCGCCGGACGTCATCCGCGTCGCCGACTTTACCGGCTCGACCGCCGACATGATCGCCTACGTCAAGGAGAAGCGGCCGGAGCGCGTGCTGCTGCTGACCGAGTGCTCCATGGGCGACAACATCCAGGCCGAAGCGCCGGGCGTCGAGTTCATGCGGCCCTGCGGCCTCTGCCCGCACATGAAGCGCATCTCGCTGCCGAAGATCCGCCTGTCGCTGGAGACGATGCAGCCCGAAGTCCACGTCGACCCCGCCGTCGCCGAGCGGGCGCGCGCCGCCGTCGATCGCATGCTCGCCGTGCGCTGAAGAACCGGAACCGCCTAGATGCCTGAAATCGAGAACCTGCCGGACATTCTGGTCGAGCCGCTGGTCCGCGCGGCCCTGCTGGAGGATCTGGGCCGCGCCGGCGACATCACGACCGACGCCATCGCGCCGGCCAACCTTGCGGCCCGCGCGGAGATGACAGCCCGCGACGCCGGCGTCGTCGCCGGGCTGCAAGCGTCCGCCATCGCCTTCCGGCTGCTGGACCCGGACGTCCGCATCGACATCCTGAAGCCGGACGGCGCGGACGTGGCGCCCGGCGACGTCGTCATGCGCATCGACGGCAAGGCGCGGACGATACTCTCGGCCGAGCGGATCGCCCTCAACTTCGCCTGCAGCCTCTCCGGCGTCGCGACGGCGACGGCCGAACTGGTGCGGGCCGCGGCCGGCCACAAGGCCCGGATCACCTGCACCCGCAAGACGACGCCGGGCCTCCGCGCGCTACAGAAGGCAGCCGTCCGGGCGGGCGGCGGCGCCAATCACCGCTTCGGCCTCGACGACGCCGTTCTGATCAAGGACAACCACGTCGCCATCGCGGGCGGGGTCGCGGAGGCGATCCGCCGGGTGCGCGCCAAGGTCGGCCATCTGGTCAAGGTGGAAGCGGAAGTCGACACGCTGGCGCAGCTCGAAGAAGCCATGGCCGAAGGTCCGGACGCCGTCCTGCTCGACAACATGTCGCCCGAGACGTTGCAGCAGGCCGTCGCGCTGGTCGCCGGCCGCGCCGTCACCGAGGCCTCGGGACGCATTACGGCGGCCACGGTCGCCGCCGTCGCGGCGAGCGGCGTCGACCTGATTTCGGCGGGCTGGCTGACCCATAGCGCCAAAAGCCTCGACCTCGGTCTCGACTTCACGACTTGACGGCGGGGCCGACCGGTCCAGTTCAACCGGTCGGACAGTCGCCAACAGCGTGGAGTCGGCCCGGAGTGCGATTCGCGAGGGCCCACCGAGAGCGGATCAGCGCCCTCCTCGTCGCGGGCTGCATGCTCTTCGGCGGACCCGGACAGGCCGAGAGCGAAATGCCGGTCGATCTGGAACTGGTGCTTGCGGTCGACGTCTCGCGGTCGATGAACGACCGCGAACTCGAGATCCAGCGGCGCGGCTATGTCGCGGCGCTGCTGGCGCCCGACGTCCTTGCCGCGATCGGGCGGGGCTATCACGGCCAGGTCGCCCTGACCTATGTGGAGTGGGCCGAATCGAGCCACCAGCGGGTCGTCGTCGACTGGACGCTGATCCGCGACAAGGCCGACGCGGAAGCCTTTGCCGCCCGCCTCGCGCCGCCGCTCAAGTCGAACCTGCGGCTGACATCGATCTCCAGCGTCATCGACTTCGCCGCACAATCCTTCGACGCCAACGGCTTCGCCGGCGAGCGCCGCGTCATCGACGTTTCCGGCGACGGGCCCAGCAATGACGGCCGCTCCGTCGTCGCCGCCCGGGACGACGCCGTCACGCGCGGCGTCACGATCAACGGCCTGCCGCTGATGACCCGAGAGGGCATCGGCGGGAACTGGTATCTGGATGATCTCGACGCCTATTACCGCCACTGCGTCATCGGCGGCCGCGACGCTTTCGTCCTTCCGGTGCGCAAATGGGAAGACTTCCCGGACGCGGTCAGGCGCAAGCTGCTGCTGGAGCTGTCCGGCGCGCCGCCGCCACAGAGGTACGCCGCGACCACGCCGCGGCTGTGGCGGGCGGCCACACGCGACGACTACGACTGCAAGATCAGCGACGCAGTCTGGGGGCCGCCGTCATGGTATCGGCGGGGGGATTAAGAGGATCGCGCTCGCGCCCTGACGGAAGCCTGCTGAATAGGCCGCGGCGCTCCAAGAGCCAAAACTCGACGCCCATCACCTAACGCTCCTTTTCGCCATCGCAATAATCGGGTCAAAAATTTTATAACAAACAACTGCTATACGTATTTCTAATCTCCGCATCTGAAAAACTAGCACTATTCACCCGGGCGAGAATCTTATCACTTAAGCGATCCCTCTCTATAAATCAATCAATCGAAATCCCTGCAATGTCGATGACTTAGTCGCTCTTGTCGACGATAAAACAAGCTGCCACGATGCACGGCCAGATGCGGGTCAGAACAAGAAAACGACCGCGCATATCTGGAGGAACGTCTCATGCAATCCCGTCTTATTGTCGGCGCGTGCTTGGCCGCGCTGGTTCTGGCCGCGCCTGCCGTCCAGGCGCGCGAACTCGTCTATTCGAGCTCCGTCGGCGCCAAGCACCCGGTGCACACCCACGGCCTGGAGCCGTTCTTCAAGCGCATCGAGGAAGCGACCAAGGGCTCGCTGACCTTCAAGCTCTATCCGGGCGGCACGCTGTCCAGCGGCAAGACCACGCTGAACGCCATCCGCAACGGCACGGTCGACATGGGCCTGCTCGCCGACATCTATACGCCGAATGAGCTGCCGGTCAGCGCGCTCCTGAGCGACCTCGCCGTCTACGGCAAGGACGCCCGCGTCATGACCGGCGCCGTCAATCAGACCCTCCTGCTCGACTGCCCCGACTGCAAGACCGACTACACCGAGGAGAAGGTGATCCCGGTCGCGTCCTACGCGCTGACGCCCTACTATCTGCTCTGCGGCGACGCCAAAATCGTCAGCGCCGCCGACTGGCAGGGCAAGAAACTGCGCGGCACCGGCGCAATGGGCGTTCTCGCCGCCGGCATGGGCGCCACCCCCGTCAACGTCACCAGCGCCGAGACCTACGAGGCCCTCCAGCGCGGCCAGGTCGACTGCGTCATGGGCCCGCAGCCATGGCTCAAGTCCTATTCGCTCTGGGATCTCGTGAAGACGGTTTCGAACTCGAAGCTCGGCACCTATCACGGCACCAACTTCATCAACTTCCGCGCCGACACCTGGAAGAAGCTCTCCAAGGCGGAGAAGCAGGCGGTCGCGGACAACGTCGTCCAGGCGGTCGTCGATATCGCCCGCGCCTATGAGGACGACGACGCCAACATCCGCAAGGAGTCGGAGGAGAAGCGCATCGCCTGGATCGACGTCGACCAGAGTTTCGAGGACGGCGTCGCCGCGCTCCGCGACAAGGACGCCGCCCGCGTGATCGAACTCGCGAAGTCGCGCGGCGTGAAGAACCCGGAGCCGATCGTCGAGCAGTTCCAGAAGAACATCGCCAAGTGGACGGAGATCGTGAACACGATCGGTACCGGCCACTGGGGCGACGCCGAGTGGGCGAAATACGGCGAAGCGCTGAAGGCCGAAGTCTTCAGCAAGGCCGACTACAAGTAGGCCGCAGCGCTGCCGCGGCGGCCGGCGCGCTGGCCGCCGCGGGTATCGCCATCGCCCTTCGCCCTCCATCAAGGACTTCCGTCCCGTGGCTACGTTGGAACGCCTGCTCGAGCGCTTCAGCCTCGCGCTGCTCTGGATCGCCGGCGTGGCGATTACCCTGATGATGCTGCACATCGCCGCCGACATCGTCGGCAAGGTCGTCTTCCACCAGCCGATGACCGCGACCCTCGAAATCGTCGCCTGGTACTACATGGTGGCGACCGTCTTTCTGCCCGTCGCATACATCCAGCTCCGCAAGAAGCACCTGATAGTCGAGCTGTTCACGCGCCACATGGCGCCGCGCAGCCTCGCCAAACTGGAAGGTTTCATCGCGGTCCTGGGCGCGGTCTATGTCGGCATCCTGTTCTGGCTGACCCTGGAGCAGGCGATCATCTCGACCCGGGACGGCGAACTGCAGGACGTGACGTATTTCGACCTGCCGGTCTGGCCGTCGCGCTGGTGCCTGCCGCTCGCGGTCGGCGCGATGACGGCGATCATGATCCTCCAGGCGATCCGCGATTTCCGCTTCGGCTTCACTGGCAAGGGAACGCCGTCGCTCGCGGCCCAGGACGGCCACGCCGTCGAGGAGGCCTGAGCCATGGATCCGATCTGGGTCGGCGTCATCGCCATCGTCGCGCTTCTGACGCTGATCGGCCTTCGCGTGCCGATCGGCGTCGCCCTGGGGTCGGTCTCGCTGATCGGGCTGATGTTCGTCCGCTCGACGGAAGCGGCCTTCGGCATCTTCGGCGACCTGCCGTTCGAGTTCGGCGCGAACTGGTCGCTATCGGCCGTGCCGATGTTCCTGCTGATGGGCTCCGTCGCGTTCCACTCCGGCCTGACGTCGAGCCTGTTCAACGCCGCCCGGCTCTGGCTCTCGGCGCTGCCGGGCGGCCTCGCGGTCGCGACCAACTTCGCGTCGGCGGGCTTCGCCGCCGCCAGCGGCTCCTCGCTCGCGACGGCGGCTGCGATGGGCCGCCTCGCGATCCCGGAGATGCTGCGGCTGGGATACGACAAGGCGTTGTCCGCCGGCGTCGTCGCGGCGTCCGGCACGCTCGGCGCGCTGATCCCGCCGAGCATCGCCTTCGTGCTCTACGGCTGGTTCACCGAGACGTCGATCGGCGCGCTGCTGATCGCCGGCATCCTGCCGGGCCTGCTGACCGCCTTCGTCTATGCCGGCATGATCATCGCGCGCTGCATGCTGAACCCGTCGCTGGCGCCGCCGACCAAGGAGAAGATCGAATGGTCGGCGCGCTGGGCGGCGCTGATCGAGATCTGGCCGATCCCGCTGCTGATCGTCGGCGTGATCGGCGGCATCTACAGCGGCATCGCCACGCCGACAGAGGCCGGCGCGCTCGGCGCCGTCGTCGCCATCCTGATCGCGATCATCCAGGGCCGCATGTCCTGGAAGGTCTTCCGGACCAGCGTCCTCGAAGCCCTGGAGAGCACGGCCGGCATCTTCTTCGTCGCCATCGGCGCCCTCCTGCTGACGCGCCTGCTCGCCTTCAGCGGCGTGCCGACGGTGATGGTCGAGCTGATCGGCGACTGGGCGATCGATCCGCTGATGCTGATCATCGGCCTGTCGATCGTCTACCTGATCCTCGGCATGTTCCTCGACCCGCTCGGGCTGATGCTGCTGACCCTGCCGGTCTTCCTGCCGATGTTCGAGGCGCTGAAGCTGGACATGGTCTGGGTCGGCGTGATCGTCGTGAAATATATCGAGATCGGATTGCTGACGCCGCCGGTCGGCCTGAACGCCTATGTGGTCAAGAGCGTCGTCGGCGACACGATCCCGCTGACGACGATCTTCCGCGGCCTCGCCTGGTTCATCGCGGCCGAGGCGGTGATCATGGTGCTGCTGATCGCCTTCCCGGAAATCTCTTTGATCCTGCCGAACTACATGATGAACTGACCCCGGTTCCTCGAACGACGGGAGACGGACGATGGACGGCGGCGGCAGGCGAACCGACCCGGAAGACGCGGCCCATCAGGCCTATCTGGCCGAGGGCGAGAGGCGGGCCTATGCGCTCGGCAATCGCGGCCCGGCCCGGTTCACGGATGCGGGCGACCTCCATCCCGACATCCTCGCAGCCTATTGGCGGACGGGCTTCTATGTCTTCGAGGGCGTGCTGCGGCCGGAGGAGATCGATGACCTCAAGGCGGACGTCGACCGGATCCAGGCCCGCCTGCCGGTCCACAAGGGCGCCGCGGTCGACGCGGCGGGCCGGCCGGCGCTCGGCGCGGACCTGAAGGCGCCGTCGATCTTCTGGTCGAAGCCGCTCGCCGATCCGTTCGGCGGCACCGATCTCGCCGGCGGCCGGCACCCGGTCAAGATGCGGGAGCCGACGGCGGCCGCGGGCGCGCCCGACGAGGTCGTTTACCTGATCCTCGGCTCGCTTCAGTTCTCGGACGCCTGCCTGCGCGTCTACGGACACCCGACGCTGCTCGCGATCGCGGCGGCGATCAATGGCGACGACTTCACGCCCTTCAACGAAGCGCTCTTCATCAAGGCGCCCGGCCTCGGCGCCTCGGTCGCCTGGCATCGCGACGGCCTCACCCATTACGACGCCGACGACTGGGACGAGGGCAGCCACGGCTTCAACTTCATGGGCCAGGTGTTCGGCTGCACGCCGGCGAACGGGGTCTGGGTCGTGCCGGGCTCGCACAAGCTGCGCCGGGTCGACATCCGCGCGATGGCCGCCGCCGCCGGGTCGGAACGGCTGCCGGACGCCGTGCCGATCGTCTGCAAGCCGGGCGACGTCGCGATCACCAACCGGCAGGCGGTGCACGGCTCCTTCGCCAACACGTCCAAGGACTGGCGGGTGACCGTCAACATGGGCTTCCACCGCCGTCGATCTGTCCTTGGCGTCGAGGCCGGCGGCATCCACAACGCCCGCGCCGTCTACGACGCCGAGCGCATCCAGCGCCGCGCGCGCATGATCGGCTACGCCATCGACGCCCGCCGCCAGCGCTTCCCGGACGAGACGCCCTACGTCTACCGCCCACATGCCGACGCCGGCCTTGCCTACGCCTGGAACGACGCGGCGCGGGCGGACATCCGCGACTACAATCTGGAAGACCTCAGCATCTAGACCTCAGCCGTCCAGGCGTCGTAGCCGTAGCACCAGCCGGGGTCGGTTTCGGCGCGCATCCAGGTGTTGGCGTGGGAAATCGCCTGGGCCTCTGCGGTGCGGGCCATGCGGGCGGTGTGGTAGCGGTCGAGCGCCGCCGCGACGTCGGCCGGCGACGCGGCGATCGCGCGGGCGAGCATGACGCCGTCTTCCATCGCCATCGCCGCGCCCTGGGCCATGTAGGGCGTCATCGGATGGGCGGCGTCGCCGAGCAGCACCATGCCGTCGCCGTGCCAACGGTCGAGCGGCTGCCGGTCGAGGATCGCCCAGCGGTGGACGCTCGGGCAGGCGTCGAGCACGGCGCGCACCTCGGGATGGAAGCCCTGGAAGGCATCGCGGACGACCGACATCTCACCCGTCGCCGACCAGGCTTCGGAGACCCATTCGGCGTCCGGCAGGCTGGTCACGAAGTAGATTTCGTCCCGGGCCGCCGTCACGTAGTAGATGACGATGTGCCGGTCCTCGCCCCACCACTTGCAGCAGTCGGTGATGCGGCCCTTGAGGTCGCCGGCCGGAAACACGGCGCGATAGGCGGATCGTCGAGTGCAGGCCGTCGGCGCCGACGACGATGTCCGCCCGGGCGCGCGTCCCGTCCTCGAAACGGAGCGCCACGCCATCCGAACCCGGCTCCGCCGCGACGAGGCGCTTGCCCGTCTCGATCCAATCCAGCGGCACGCCGGCGAGCAGCGCTGCGTGCAGGTCGCCCCGGTGCATCTGCATGTAGGGCGCCCCGTAGCGCGCCTCGGCGTCCCGGCCGAGCGGCAGGTCGAACAGCGTCGCCCCGTCCGCCGCGGAACGATTGGCCCAGATGTCCGGCTGGAACGCCGTCCGCCGAACCGCGTCCTCGAGACCCAGGCCGCGCAACACCTTCATCGCGTTCGGGCTCATCTGGATGCCGGCGCCCAGGCGGTGGAACGCCTTGGCCTGCTCGTAGACCGTCGCCCGGAAGCCGAGGCGCTTGAGCGCCGCCGCCGTCGCGAGCCCGCCCATGCCGGCGCCGACGATGGCGATGCGCGGCGCGTCCGTCTGCGTCATGGGGGTTCCTCCGACCGCTACCGGTTCCGGCGTTTGCGTCGCATAATTCCGGCAAATCAATCAGGGGGAAAGCGGTGAGCTACGATTTCATCATTGTGGGCGGCGGGTCGGCCGGGTCGGTCCTGGCGAACCGGCTCTCGGCGAAGAGCGGAAACCGGGTGCTGCTGCTGGAGGCGGGCCAGGACACGCCGCCGGGCAAGGAGCCCGAAGAGATTCTCGACAGCTATTCCGGCCGCGCCTACACGAAAAGCCGCTTCATCTGGAAGGATTTGCAGGTCACGACCGAGAATATCGCCCACAATCAGCCCGACGCGCCGAAACCCCGCCTTCGGGTCTACGAGCAGGCGCGGGTGCTGGGCGGCGGCTCCTCGATCAACGGGCAGATGGCCAATCGCGGGGCGCCGACCGACTATGACGAATGGGCGAGTCGCGGCGCCGCCGGCTGGACCTGGGACGCGGTCCTGCCCTACTTCAAGAAGGTCGAGCGCGACCTCGACTTTGACGACGAGTGGCATGGCCAGGACGGCCACATCCCCGTTCGCCGCGTGCCGCGCGAACACTGGTCCGGCCATGCCAAGGCGGCCGCGGCGGCCTTCGAGGAAGTGGGCTTCGACTATCTCCCGGACCAGAACGGCGAGTTCCGCGACGGCTACTTCCCGATCACCATCTCGAACGCCGACGAGAAGCGCGTCTCCGCCGCCATCGGCTATCTGAACGCGGAGGTGCGCAAGCGCCCGAACCTGACGATCTCGACCGAGACCTCGGTCACCGAACTCCTGTTCGACGGCGGGCGCTGCGTCGGCGTGAAGGCGCTGGTCAATGGCCAGCCGCAGGAATTCCGGGCGGGCCAGATCATCCTGTCGTCCGGCGCGATCCATTCGCCGGCGCACCTTCTGCGCGCCGGCATCGGGCCGGCGGGGCATCTGCGCGACATGGGCATCGACGTCCGTTACGCGCTGCCGGGCGTCGGCAATCAGCTGATGGACCATCCGTCGATCGCGCTGGCGGCCTTCATCCGCCCGAACGCCAGGCGCATTCCCGCGACCGGCCGGCACCTTCTGGTCGGCTGCCGCTACACCTCCTCGACGCCAGGCGTGCCGCAGGGCGACATGTTCATCGTCGCGGCCCACAAGTCCGCCTGGCATGCGGTCGGCGAGCAGATCGGCTCCAACATCCTCTTCGTCAACAAGACCTATTCCGAAACCGGCTATGTCCGCCTGCAGGGCAAGGATTGGCGGACGGAACCGGAGGTGGCGTTCAACCTCCTCTCCGACAGCCGGGACCTGGAGCGGCTGAAGGAGGGCGTGCGTCTCTGCGCCAGAATCTATGCGTCCAAGGCGCTGAAAGGCGTCACGACGGACTGCTTCCCGGCAAGCTGGGGCGAAAAGGTCCGCCAGATTTCGGAGGAGACGACCTACAACCGACTCTACACCAAGTTCGCCGCCACACTGCTCGACGGGCCTGCGCCGCTCAGGCGCTACCTGATGAAGACCTACGTCATGGACGGCGTCACCATGGAGGACATCCTGGCGGACGAGGAGCAGATGGAGGGCTTCATCAAGACGGCGGCCGTCGGCGTCTGGCATGCCTCCTGCACCTGCCGCATGGGCGCGGAGGACGACCCGATGGCCGTCACCGACAGCACCGGGCGGGTGCGCGGCGTCGGCGGCCTCAGGGTCTGCGACGCCTCGCTTTTCCCGGTCGTGCCCTGCGCCAACACCAATTTCCCGACGCTGATGACGGCGGAGAAGATCGCCGACGCGATCCTGGAGGGCCGCTGAAGTGGCGCTGACTTGGCTTTGACAAGCGCTTCCGGGATGCGGAAGCTGCGCGCGGGATAAATCAGGCAAGGGAAACATCCTATGGGCATGCTGGATGGCAGCGTCGCGATTTGCACGGGCTCCGGCCGCGGCGTCGGCGCGGAAGTCGCGAAACTGATGGCGAAGAACGGCGCCAAGATCGTCGTGAACGACCCGGGCGTCGGCGGCGGCGGCGAGGGCGGCGATCAGACGCCGGCGCAGCAGATCGTCGACGAGATCAAGGCGGCCGGCGGCGAGGCGGTCGCGAACTTCGGCTCCGTCACCAGCTTCGAGGACTGCCTCGACATGGTGACCCAGGCGCGCGACGAGTTCGGCGGCCTGCACATCGTCTTCAACCCGGCCGGCATCCTGCGCGACCGCATGTTCCACCGCATGTCGCCGGAGGACTGGAAGGACGTCATCGACGTTCACCTGAACGGCCACTTCAACGTCAATCGCGCCGCGATCAACCTGTTCCGCGAGCAGGAGTTCGGCCGGATCATCACCGTCTCCTCCACCTCCGGCGTGCTCGGCAATGTCGGCCAGGCGAACTACGGCGCGGCGAAGATGGGCATCGTCGCGTTCACGCGCATCATCGCTATGGAGAACGAATCGAAGGGCATCACGGCGAACGCGCTTCTGCCGTCGGCCGACACCCGCATGACCCGTTCGGTGCCGACGCCGAAAGACCCGAAGGCGGCGGAAGTGCGCGAAGAGCGGCTGCGCCGGAGCCCGGCCGACGCGATCGCGCCGCTCTGCGTCTTCCTGGCCTCCAAGGAAGCTTCCTATGTCAATGGCCAGGTCTTCCACCAGCGCGGCGCGGAGTTGACGCTCTACGGCGCGATGCGGCCGGTCCGCATGGTCCACCAGAACGGCGGCTGGACGCCGGAGACGATTGCGGAGAACGCCATGCCCGCGCTCAAGACCGGCTTCGTGAATCTGGGCGACAGCCGGGCGATGCACCCGGGCCTGCCGCTCGCCTGACCGCAAAGTAGGACCTTCCGGACATGACCGTGGAACTCGAACACGAAGAACGCATGCTGATCGAGCTCGTCGAGAAATTCGTCGAGAACGAACTGATGCCGTTGGAAAAAGCGGTCATGGCCCGGGAGGCCGCGGGCGGCGAAGTGGCGCTCACCAAGGAGGAAGAGGCGCCGCTGCTGGAGAAGTGCAAGGAGCTCGGCCTCTGGGCGCTCGACGCGCCGGAGGAGGTCGGCGGCGCCAATCTCCGCCCGACCGTCATGCTGGCGATCCAGGAGCGGCTGAAGTCGACGGTCACCCCGTTCATCTTCCCGCCCGATTCGCCGAACCTGCACATGCTGATGGCGGTCGCCACGCCGGAGCAGAAGAAGAAGTACATGGAGCCGCTCGCCCGCGGCGAGATGCGCTCCAACATCGCCATTTCCGAACCCGGCGCCGGCGGCGACCCGGCGCACATGCGCACCCGCGCGGTCAAGGACGGCGACGACTGGGTGATCAACGGCCGCAAGATCTGGGTCTCCGGCGTGCCGAAGGCCGACTTCCTGATCCTGATGGCGTCGACCGACCCGGCGAAGGGCGCGCGCGGCGGCATCACGGCGTTTCTGCTCGACACCGACACCCCCGGCTTCTCGATCGAGCGCCAGATCCCGATGCTGTCCGGCGCCCGCACCTACGAACTGGTCATGGATGACGTCCGCCTGCCGGACAGCCAGGTTCTGGGCAAGGTCGGCGACGGTTTCGGGCCGATGCAGTTGCGCCTGACGGTGCGGCGCCTGGAAATGGGCGCCATGTGCGTCGGCATGGCCGAGCGCGCGCTCAAGATGATGTGCGAGCACGTCCAGCAGCGCGAAACCTTCGGGCGGATGCTCGCCGACCGGCAGGCGATCCAATGGTGGATCGCCGACGCCGCGACGAAAATCCACGCGACCCGCCTGATGGTGATGGACGCCGCCGCCCGGCAGGAGCGCGGCGAGGACACCCGCACCGTCGCCTCGATGATCAAGGTCTACGCGACGGAGATGGCGCAGGAGGTCATCGACCACGCCATGCAGAGCTTCGGCGCCATGGGCATGACCCGCGAACTGCCGTTCGCCATCATGTCACAGCGCATCCGCCTCGCCCGCATTTACGAAGGCCCGACGGAAGTCCACCGCATGGTCATCGCCCGGCGGACGCTGAAGCAGTACGGGTAGCGGCGTTCAGCGGCCGAACAGGCGGGCCTGGCGGCGTTTGAAGAACGGCAGCAGCACGAGTCCCGCGACGAAGCCGCCGATATGCGCCAAGTAGGCGACGTTGTCCTCGCCCAACATACCGCCGCCGGCGAGCGCCTGGAACAGGAACCAGCCGCCGATCCAGAGCCAGACCGGCAGCCGGACCGGGATCACGAACAGCAGCGCCGTGATCCGGGAATGGGGATGCAGCAGCAGGTAGCCGCCGAGCTCGTGCCGCTCGCGCCGATCAGCGGCGCTTCCGATTCCGGAAAGGCGTAGCCGTGCGACAACGTCGCGGCGACGCCGGTGGCGAGATAGAAGGCGAGGAAGCGGAAATGCCCCATGCTGTCTTCGACATTGTCGCCGAAAATGTACAGGAACAGCATGTTGCCGATCAGATGCCAGGCGCCGCCATGCAGGAAGAGCGAAGTCAGCGCCGTCGCTTCCGTCGGCACGACGACGAGATGCGGCGCGAGCTGGCCGTGGCCGAAGAACGCAGCCGGTATGAAGCCCAGGCCGAACACCGCCTCCGCGCCCCCGCGCGGCGAAAGGCCCGCCTGCCAGATATAGACGATGACGCAAAATAGAATGATCGCCCAGCCGACGACAGGCGTCGAAATCCACCGGCGCGGCGTGTCGTCGTGGATCGGGAGAAACGGCACGCGCGGTCGTTCGCGGCGGGAACGGCGTCAGAGGCGCGGCGCGATCGGCGCGTCGGCCAGTTCGCACCAGATCGGCGTGTGGTCGGACGCCTTCGGCCGGCCGCGTGGCCGGCGATCGATATCGACGTCGACAAGCCGGTCGAGCGCCTTCGCCGACAACAGGATGTGGTCGATGCGGATGCCGTTGTCCTTCTGCCAGGCGCCGGCCTGATAGTCCCAGAAGGTGTAGGCGGCGGGCGCGTTCGGCCGCGCCGTCCGGTAGGCGTCGTAGTAGCCCAGCCAGCAGAGCGCACGGAACTGGGCGCGCGATTCGGGCTGGTAGAGCGCGTCATCGACCCAGGCGCCCACATCGTAGCAGTCTTCGGGCTGCGGGATGACGTTGAAGTCGCCCATCAAGGCGACCGGCTGGCCCCTGGATACAAGCTCCGCAGCACGGGCGCGCAGCCGGTCCATCCAGGCGAGCTTGTAGGAAAACTTGTCCGTCCCGACCGGGTTGCCGTTCGGAAGATAGATCGAGGCGACCCGCACGCCCCCGATCGTGCCTTCGACGTAGCGGGCCTGCTCGTCGGTCGCGTCGCCCGCGAGGCCGACAAGCGGATCCTCGATCGGCAGGCGGGAGATCAGGGCGACGCCGTTATAGGTCTTCTGCCCTGCGACGACGACGTTGTAGCCCTTCGCTTCGAATTCGAGCCGGGGGAAAGCGTCCTCGACGCACTTGATCTCCTGCAGCGCCAGAACGTCCGGTTCGCCTTCGTCGAGCCATGCGAGCGCCGCATCGAGGCGCGCCTTGATCGAATTTACGTTCCAGCTTGCGAGCCGCATCGCGACGTCACCGGGTCATGACGCCGCTCCTAGATCGCGAATGAGGAACCGCACCCGCAGGACGAGGCCGCGTTCGGATTTTCGATGACGAACATCGCCCCGGCCAGGTCCTCCTTCCAATCGACGACGGCGCCGCGCAGCAGGTCGAGCGAAATTTCATCGACGACCACTTCAACGCCATGGACGGCGAAGACCCTGTCGTCGGCATTGCGCTCATCGTCGAAGCTGAAGGCATACTGGAAGCCGGAGCAGCCGCCGCCGGAGACGGACACCCGGAAGCGCGCGTCGTCTCCGCCGTCCTCGGCCAACAGCGCCTTCAAGCGCGCCGCAGCGCGCTCGGTGACGCCAACGCCGTCCTGCATCGAACCGTCGGGCATTTCTGCAACTCCAAATATCGAACCGTGTCGCTGCTACCTGCGCGAAAACACTATCTCAGGTTATCAAATGGCGGGAATGAACACAAAATCAATGCAGGTTCGCAGCGCTCATGTTCATGTGACCTAGGCGCCACTTGCCGATTGTGCGAATCACCCCTGGCGCGCGCTCGAATCGCGGAAGGAGTTCGCATGGCGCAGCTCGCGCCCTACGCCAGCCAGGCCGATGCAAGCCGCGGCCGCAAACTGCCCGAACCGGAGGCGGACAATCGCTCCGCCTTCCAACGGGATCGCGACCGGATCATCCATTCCAACGCGTTCCGGCGGCTGAAGCACAAGACGCAGGTGTTCGTCTTTCACGAAGGCGATTATTTCCGGACCCGTCTCACCCACTCGATCGAAGTCGCGCAGATCGCGCGAACGGTCGTGCGCAGCCTCGGCGCCAACGAGGACCTGGCGGAAGCCGTGGCGCTCGCCCACGATCTCGGCCATACGCCCTTCGGCCATGCGGGCGAGGACGCGCTTTCCGCGGCGCTGCGGGACGTCGGCGGCTTCGACCATAACGTCCAGACGCTCAGGGTGCTGACACGCCTGGAAAAGCGCTATGCCGCTTTCGACGGCCTGAACCTGACCTGGGAGACGCTGGAGGGCGTGGTCAAGCACAACGGCCCCCTCGCCGACCCGCCGGAAGCCATCGCGGACTACGACGCCGAGCACCCGCTCTGGCTCGACAGTCATGCGGGCCTGGAGGCGCAGGTGGCGGCGCTCGCCGACGATATCGCCTACAACAGCCATGATATCGACGATGGCCTGCGCGCCGGCTTGTTCACGCTGGAGGAGGTGGGCGCGCTCGACCTGATCGGCCCGCTGCTTGCCGAGATCGACGCGGCCTGGCCGGGGCTGGAGCGGCAACGCCGAATCTATGAGCTGGTCCGACAGTTGATCGGACTGATGGTGCGGGACCTGACGGCGGAGACCCGCGCGCGGCTCGACCGCCTGCAGCCGGCCTCGGCCGATGACGTGCGCCGTGCGGCTGCGCCCGTCGCCGCGTTTTCGGACGACCTGCTCGGCCGGCTCAACGGATTGCGATCGTTCCTGAAAGCGCATATGTACCGTCATACGCACGTGAACCGCATGACCAGCAAGGCGCGGCGGATCGTGACGGACCTGTTCACGCTTTTGTCCAACGAGCCCGAGAGCCTGCCGGACGAATGGCGTACGGCCGCGGCCGGATTGGACAGCGTGCGCGTCAAACGCGTGGTAGGAGACTACATCGCCGGCATGACGGACCGATACGCCATGCTCGAGCATCAACGCCTCTTCGATATCTACAGTCGGAATTTATGAACTACT